>NZ_JBEOXT010000027.1:0-133514 GCF_040296685.1 Streptomyces sp. NPDC002054 | reverse complement strand
GCGTGAGCCACTCACGCGGTGGAGAGGGGTTCGTCCTGGCGGGGGGCGGGAGCCCCGGCCGCCTCGGCGACAACACCAGTTAGCCAGGCCCCGACGGGCCTGGCAACGCCCCCATCTACTAGCGGGATTCGCAGAGCTGGTGGAAGGGCTCGTGTGTTGGTGGTTGCGGAGGGGGGTTCGGGGGGTACTAGGTCGGGTCGGATGTGACCTGGGTCCTGTGGGCCGCCTCACCGGGAAGCGGTGTTTTTGTCGCTTTCTGTGAGGGCTTGTACCTGTTTTTGGGGTGTGTCCTGGGCCACTTCGACCCCTGTATCGAAGGTGGCGGTCGCATCGAACGATGCTTTCCGGGTCGCCCGGCGCAGGGCCTTCAGCAGGGTCCCGCCCAGCGTGAGGGTCAGTACGACGGTCAGCGCGGCCCGCCCCAGGTCCCAGCCGACGGAAGTGGCGAGGCAGTACGCGAGGAAGCGCGCCAGATTGGCGGGCACCGGGTCGCCGGGGTGGAAGGAAAGGCCCTGGTCAGTGCCCTGGAGGAGCACCCAGCCCTGCAGGTTCATGACCGTGCCGTACGCGAAGGCGCCGAGGAACCCGTACGCCGCGAGCATCCACAGTTCGGCCCGGCCGCGGATCCGGTCCGGGCCCGGCAGCAGCCCGGCGCCCAGCGAGAACCAGCCCAGGGCCAGCATCTGGAACGGCATCCAGGGGCCCACCCCGCCGGTGAGCAGGGCGGAGGCGAACATCGTGACCGCGCCGAGGACGAACCCGAAGCCGGGGCCGAGGACCCGGCCGCTGAGCACCATCAGGAAGAACATCGGCTCCAGGCCGGCCGTGCCCGCGCCGAGGGGGCGCAGTGCTGCGCCGACCGCGGCGAGCACGCCGAGCATGGCGACGGCCTTGGCGTCCATGCCGTTGTCGGCGATGGTCGCGACGACCACGCCGACGAGGAGGGGCAGCAGGGCGGCGAACAGCCAGGGGGCGTCCTGGGAGTGCGCGAGGCCGGACTGGCGGTCGGCGAGCAGGGGCCAGCCGAAGGCCGCGATGCCGATGAGGGTGACGAGGAGGAGGGCGGCGGCGGCGCGCGGGCCGATTCTGATGGGGCGGGTGGGGTTGCCGGGCTTGCCTGGCTTGTTGGGGTTGCTGGTTTTGGGGGGCGTGGGGGTGGGGGTCACGTGGGCTCCCCGGTGGGGGTTGGGCCGCTGCGGTAGGTGCGGCCGGGGCGGGCCGGGGGCTCCGGGCGGTCCGCCGGTCCGGTGGGGTGGGCCGCGAGTGCGTCTGCGACCTGGGTCACCGTGAGCCAGTGGTCCGGCGCCAGGATCTTCGCGACCTGCGGGGCGAAGGCGGGGGAGGAGACCACCACCTCGGCGGTCGGGCCGTCCGCGACGATCTCGCCGCCCGCCAGGATGACCACCCGGTGGGCCAGCTCGGCGGCCAGTTCGACGTCGTGGGTGGCCAGCACGATGGCGTGGCCGTCGGCCGCGAGGGCCCGCAGGATCCCGATCAGCCGGGCCTTCGCCGCGTAGTCCAGGCCACGGGTCGGCTCGTCGAGCAGCAGCAGGGCGGGCTTCCCGGTCAGGACGAGGGCGAGGGCGAGCGCGAGCCGCTGTCCTTCGGACAGGTCGCGCGGGTGGGTGTCGTCCGGGACGTCCGGCAGCAACGCGGTCACCAGCTCGCGGCAGGTGCCGGGGGCCGCGCCGGCGTCGGCGTCCGCCGCCTCGCACTCGGCGCCGACGGTGTCGGCGTAGAGGAGGTCGCGGGGCTCCTGGGGGACCAGGCCGACCCGGCGGACCATCTCGGCGGGCGCGGTCCGGTGCGGGGTGACACCGCCGACGGTCAGGGAACCGGAGGCGGGCTCCAGCATGCCGACGAGGGTGGCGAGGAGGGTGGACTTGCCGGCGCCGTTGCGGCCCATGAGGGCGATGGTTTCGCCGGGGCGGATGGTGAGGTCGATGCCGCGGAGGATTTCGGTGCGGGCGCGGCGGACGGTGAGGGTGGTGGCTTGCGCCATGCCGGTGCCGGCGGCGGTGCTGGTGGTGGTGTGGGGGCGCCGCTGGGTGGGCGGGGTGCGGCGGAGGCGGGCGAACAGGCTGGGGCGGGGGCCGCTGCGCGGGGCTTTTTCCCCACCCCGCCCCTTCCCGAAACCGGGGGCTCCGCCCCCGGACCCCCGGTGCGGCGCGGCGGCTGCGTCGGCCGGGCCCCGCTCGGTGCGGGCTTCGCCCGGCACCTGCGGGATGGGGGCTTCGTCCGGTGCCTGCGGCGCGGTCGGCTGGGTGGGGAGGTAGGGGCGGAGGGTGGGGGCTTGGCGGCGGGCGTCGCGGATGGAGAGGGGGAGGGGGGACCAGCCTGCTAGGCGGCCTAGGGCCACGACGGGCGGGTGGACTGGGGAGATCGACATGATTTCTGCTGGGGTGCCTAGGATCGGTGTGGCTCCCGGGGCGGGCAGCAGCAGGATTCGGTCCGCGTACTGCACGACCCGCTCCAGGCGGTGCTCCGCCATCAGCACCGTCGTGCCCAGGTCGTGGACCAGCCGCTGGAGGACCGCCAGGACCTCCTCCGCAGCCGCCGGGTCGAGCGCGGAGGTCGGTTCGTCCAGGACGAGGACGCGCGGGTGCGGGGTGAGGACCGAGCCGATTGCGACCCGCTGTTGCTGCCCGCCCGAGAGCGTGGCGAGCGGGCGGTCGCGGAGTTCGTTCAGGCCGAGCAGATCGAGGGTCTCCTCCACCCGGCGGCGCATCACCGCGGGCGGCAGGCCCAGGGACTCCATGCCGTAGGCGAGCTCGTCCTCCACCACATCCGTCACGAAGTGGGCGAGCGGGTCCTGGCCCACCGTGCCGACCACATCGGCCAGCTCCCGCGGCTTGTGGGTGCGGGTGTCGCGGCCCGCGACCGTGACCCGGCCGCGGAGGTGGCCGCCGGTGAAGTGCGGGACCAGGCCGGAGACCGCGCCGAGGAGGGTCGACTTGCCGACACCGGAGGGCCCGACGAGGAGGGTCAGCTCGCCCTCCGGGATGGTCAGGTCCACGGAGTCAAGGGTGGGGGCGGGGGCATCTTCGTAGGTGACGGACACCTGATCGAAGCGGATCACCACTTACGACGCCTCCTTCGGCGGTACGGGCGCCACGAAGGCGGGGAGCAGGCCGATGAGGATGGCGCAGGCCGGCCACAGCGGCAGGCCGGGGGCGACCAGGGGCACCACCCCGGGCTTCAGGCCCTCCGGGTCGAGCGCCACGGCGTAGATCATCAGGGCGGCGACGGCCGCGCCGGAACCGGCCACCAGCCAGGCGCGGACACCCCAGCGGTCGGGACGGTAGCGGGTGCGGACACTGCGCCGGCCGCCGAGGCGGAGCCCGGCCAGGGCGAGCGCGAGCCCGATGAGGAGGACCGGCAGGCCGTAGGCGGCGCCCTCGGCGGCCAGCAGTCCGTAGGTGCCGGCGCACATGCCGAGCAGGCCGCCGAGGGTGAGGGCGTTGGTGGTGTGGCGGACGGCGGGCGGAACGTCGGCGGTGCGGCCGTAGCCGCGGGCGTCCATGGAGGCGGCCACGGCCACGGAACGCTCCAGGGCGCCTTCGAGGACGGGCAGGCCGATCTGGAGGACGGCCTTGACGCCGCCGGTGGGCCGGCCGCGGAGCCGGCGGGCGGTCCGCAGGCGGAGGACGTCGGCGACCATGTTCGGCGCGAAGGTCATGGCGACGACGACCGCGACCCCGGCTTCGTAGAGCGCGGCCGGGAGGGACTTCAGGAGGCGGGCCGGGTTGGCGAGGGCGTTCGCCGCGCCGACACAGATGAGGAGGGTGGCGAGTTTCGCGCCTTCGTAGAAGGCGAAGACGAGCTGCTCGGCGGTGGTCCGGCCGCCGAGGCGGATGCCTTGGGCCCAGGCGGGGAGCGGGATCTCGGGGAGGGTGAAGAGGGTGTGCGTGCCGGGTATGGGGGAGCCGAGGACGACGGAGAAGACGAGGCGGAGGGCGAGGACGAACAGGCCGAGCTTGAGGAAGGCGCTGTAGGAGCGGGCCCAGGGGGCGTCGGTGCGGCGGGCGGCGACGACGTAGCCGGCCACGCCGACGATCAGGCCGAGGAGGAGGGGGTTGGTGGTGCGGGAGGCGGCGGTGGCGAGGCCGAGCGCCCAGAGCCACCAGGCGCCGGCGTGCAGGGCGTTGGCGCGGCTGGCCTCGGGGGCGCGGAGCTTTTGGATGTACGTCGGCCGGCGGGGCGGGGCCGGTTTGTGGGCGCCGGCTCCGCCCGGCGCGGAGGCCCGCCGGGCGGTGGCCGCGCCCCTGCCGTGCGGGGCCGCATTGGCGCGGCCGGCCGCGGCCATCGCCTTGGCCCCGGCCATGTTGGCCATGCCGGGCGCGCCGGGGGTGCCGCTGGGCGCGGGGGCGCCTGTGGGTGCGGCGGGGTCGGGGGTGCGCCCGGCCTGCGGCCGGGCGGTGTTCCCACCCGCACCACCCGTGCGGGTGGTGGGGCGGGTGCGGGTGGCCCCGGTGGGTGGTGCCGCGCCGTCGGCGTCCGCGGCGCCGTGCCCCGCGGTTCGGCGGAGCCCTGCGGCGCCGTCGGCGTCCGTGCCGCCGTGCCTCGCGGTTCGGCGAAGCCCTGCCGCGTCGTCGGCGTTCGCGGCGCCGTGCCCCGTGGTTCGGCGGAGCCCTGCGGCAGCGTCGGGGCCCGCTGCGGGGTGGGCTGCCGCGTCGTCGGTGTCCACGCCGTCGGGCCCGTCCGGCCCGGTCGGAGCCTGCCCCGTCGGGGAGGCTTCGACCGGGTGGGCGGAAGCGGTCTGCTCAGCTGCGGGGGCGGGCTCGCCCGGGTGCTCGGCCCCGGACGCCGCCGGCCGGTCGGTGGGCCGGGTCATCGGGAGCGGCGGCGGGATTGCCAGAAGGCGGCGGCGGCCAGGGCGATGACCGCGGCGATGCCGGCCAGCAGGCTCAGTGACGGGCCGCCGTCCTTGTCGTCCGCGGCCGTTGTGGGGGTAGTTGGGTGGGCCGAGGGGTTGGGGTGGGATTCCGAGATCTGGTCGCCGCAGCCCTGCCGCGGGTAGCCCGAAATCGCGCAGAGCAGCGCCGAGCTGTTGTAGCGCAGCGGTTTGGCCACCGCGGCCAGGGCCTCCGCCGCCGAGGCGTCCGGGGCCACCTGTGCGCAGGCCGTGCGCGGGGCGTCCTGCGGCGGGGTCTCGCCCGAAGGCGAGTCCGCCGGGATGCCGAAGTCGACCACCAGCGCGACCCGCTTCTTGCCGTCCGCCGCCGGGGTCGCCCCGCAGATCGCCGCAAAGTCCGCGGCCACCCGCGGCTTCGCCGCGTCCGCCGAGGCGTCCTTGCTCACCGCGAAGCGGAAGCCCTGCACCGCACCGTCGGCCGGGCGGGCCAGCGAGGGCCCCTGGGTGGCGTACGTCCAGCCGCCGGCCGCCGCGCCGTCCCAGAAGGACCAGTAGCGGTAGCCGGCCGCTGCCGCCGGGCTGCTGAGGAGGACGCCCAGGAACAGGGCCAGGAGGAGGGACGGTGCGGCTAGACGCCGTCGGCTCACGGCTGCTGCTTCTTCCGGCGACCGCTGAGCAGGATGCCGATGCCCACGCCGGCCGCCGCGCACGCGCCCACGAACCACCACACCGTGCCGGACGAGGAGTCCGAGTCGGAGGAGTCGGAGTTGGGCATTCCGCCCGTTGCCTTTGTCGGGGCCGCCTGCGGGGCCGGGCCCTGTGCGTTCAGTGCGGCCACCAGGTCGGTGCCGCCGAACGCCTTCGGGTTCGCGCCGCCCGCGTGCGCGGCCAGGATCAGCTGGGCGTACGCGCCCGGGCCGGCCGTCTTCGCCCAGTCGGCCGCGTTCTTCTCCAGCCAGGCCAGCGGCTTCGCGGCGGCCGACTTGTGGCCGGCCGCGGCCAGTGCGAGGACCGCGTCCGCCGTGTTGCCGAAGTCCGGCTGGTCGGTCGCGCCCGGCATCGTCGACATCAGGTGGTCGCCGGAGGCCGCCAGCTTCGTGCTCAGGTAGCCGGCCCCGCCCGCCGCGGACTGCGCCGGGTCCTTCGCGCCGCCCGCCTCACAGGTCACCGCCTTCGGGTCGACCGGCTTGTCGGCCGCGGGAGCCGTCACGACCAGGCCCTTGCCCAGCACACCCAGCACCGCAGCCGCGGTCGCGTCCGGGTTGGCGGGCAGCTTGCCCGTTGCCTTGTCCGGCTGGCTGGCGAACGCGCCCAGCTCCTCCGGCTTGGACACGCCCTCCTGTACGCAGGCGAGCTGCAGGCCGCGCAGCGCGTCGTACGCGGTCTTGCCGGCCTTGGACTTCACCGCGTCCGGCTGCTCGCCCGCCGCGGTCAGCGCGCCGGCCACGATGCCGGTCGAGTTGGCGTCCGTACCGAAGTCCATGGTGCCGCCGGGGCTGTAGCTCCAGCCGCCGTTGTCGTTCTGGACGGACTTCAGCCAGCCGACGGCCTTCTTCACCTGCTGCTCGTGGCCGCCGAGTGCGGCCAGCGCCTGCACTGCCGCCGCGGTGGCGTTGCTGTCGAGGGTCGTGGACGCGTCGCATGCCTTGGTGGTGTCCGGGCGGAACGAGGCGAACGCGCCGTTTGCGCACTGCTGTCCGACCAGCCAGTCCACCGCCTTGGGGGCGGGATGCACCCCGGCGGTGTGCTGGGCGAGGAAGGCCAGGGACTGGCGGAAGACGCCGTCGAAGGTCGGGTCGCCGGTGCCGTAGAGGCCGGAGGGTATGACCGGGGAGGGGGAGGCGGGGGCGGGTGACGGGGTGGCGAGGGCGGTGGGAGCGGCGAGCGTGCAGAGTACGGCGGAGGCGGCGAGCGCGGCGGCGCTGCGGCGGACGTTCATGACGGGGAGGGAGCCTCTCCTGCTGGGGAGCGGGAGGCTGGTACGGGTGGCACCGGGCTCCGGCTCCGTATGACCTCGACGGTGCCGGTCACCATGTCCGGGACGGGGCATTCCGGCTTCCCGCCGACCGGAGGGCGGCGGGTTACGGCTGCGGGTCAGCGCCGGATTCGCACCGGCTTCCCCCCGTGCGGGCGTGTTGACGACCCGGTCACTCTACCGGCCCGTCCCGGCCCCGCCCCGGTCTCATACTGCGCGGTAGGTCACAGGGTCGGAGCCCGGCACGGCCTCCGCCCGGCCCAGTTTCACCAGCCGCCGCAGGTGCGCCTCGGCTTCGGAGACGGCGATGTTGCGGGAGCCGTAGGGGATGTCCGCCCAGGGCCGGTTCCACTCCATCCGCTCGGCCAGGCCCCAGGGGGTGAGGGGCTCGGCGGCCAGCAGCCGGTGCAGGCCGGTCAGGCGTTCCTCGTGGTGCGCGAGGAGTTCGCGGACCCGGGCGGGGGCGTCGGTGAAGGCGTGCTGGTGGGCCGGGAGGACCTCGGCGGGCCCGAGCCGGCCGATGCGTTCGAGGGAGTCGAGGTAGTCGCCGAGGGGGTCGGTGGCGTGGGTGACCCCGTTCTCGTCCGGGGCCTCGTACAGGCCGATGTGCGGGGAGATGCCGGGGAGGAGGTGGTCGCCGGAGAAGAGGCGGCCGTTGCCGGGGAGGTTCGCCGGGTGCTCCTCCTCCAGGTGCAGGCAGACATGGCCGGGGGTGTGGCCGGGGGTCCAGATGGCACGCAGCCGGCGGCCGGCCAGCGGGAGCAGTTCGCCGGGCACGATCTCGCGGTCGGGGACGGCGGCCTGCAGGCCGGGCAGGGTGCGCAGGCGGCGGCCGGTCCGGCGGGCGGCGCGGAGCGGGGCGATGTGTTCCTCGGGGGCGCCGGCCAGGGCGAGCTTCTCGCTCATGTAGTCGAACCAGACGCCGGGTTCGGCTGCGCGGGTGCGGACGACCACTGCGGTGTCGGCGGCGTGCATGGCGATCCAGCAGCCGGAGGCCTCGCGGACCTTGCCGGACAGGCCGTGGTGGTCGGGGTGGTGGTGGGTGATGACCACGCCGTGGATGTCGGCGGCGGAGAGGCCGAGGGTGGCGAGTTGGGCGTTCAGGGTGTCCCAGGAGGCGGGGTCGTCCCAGCCGGTGTCGACGAGGACCGGGCCGCGGTCGGTGTCGAGGACGTGGACGAGGGTGTGGCCGAGGGGGTTGTCGGGGATGGGGACCTTCAGGGCGTGGACTCCGCCGCCGTGGTCGGTCACCTGTGTCGCCGGTGTCACCTGTGTCATGGGACCCCCTGCTGTCGTCTGGGCGTGGTGTGTGGAACTTGTTTCACTTGCTAGTAGTAGCCCAAGTCGACTATCTCGCGCATCCATTGGCGCAGCAATGGATCATCCGTCGCAGTTGTGTCCTGAATCTCGACTCCTCGAACTAGAACTGGTATCAGTTCTTCAGCTTCAGCTCTCATGTCGTCAGGGTGGTCGCGCAGCCGCAGGAGGCATCAGCCATGACCGAGCTCGTGGAACACGGAAAGCTGTTCATCGGCGGGGAGTGGGCGGATCCGCTGGGCGGCGGGACCATCGAGGTGGTCTCCCCGCACACCGAGCAGGTCATCGGCCGGGTCCCGCACGCCTCCAGGGAGGATGTGGACCGGGCCGTCGCCGCCGCGCGGAAGGCCTTCGACGAGGGACCCTGGCCCCGGCTGCCCCTCGACGAGCGGATCGCGGTGGTCTCGCGGATCAAGGACGCGATCGCGGTGCGGCACGAGGAGATCGCCCGGTCCATCAGCTCGCAGAACGGCTCGCCCTACTCCTGGAGCGTGCTCGCCCAGGCCCTCGGCCCGATGATGGTCTACGACGCGGCGATCACCGTCGCCCGCGACTTCCCGTACGAGGAGCACCGGGCCGGGGTGCTGGGGCCGATCCTGGTCCGGCGGGAGCCGGTGGGCGTGGTCGCGGCCGTCATCCCCTGGAACGTGCCGCAGTTCGTGGCGGCGGCGAAGCTGGCGCCGGCCCTGCTGAGCGGGTCGACGGTGGTCCTGAAGCCCTCCCCGGAGTCCCCGCTCGACTCCTTCATCCTCGCCGACATCGCCCGCGAGGCCGGGCTGCCGGAAGGGGTGCTGTCGATCCTCCCGGCGGACCGGGAGGTCAGCGAGTACCTGGTCGGGCATCCGGGTGTGGACAAGGTGGCCTTCACCGGGTCGGTCGCGGCGGGCAAGCGCGTGATGGAGGTCGCCGCGCGGAACCTCACCCGGGTGACGCTGGAACTCGGCGGCAAGTCCGCGGCGGTGGTCCTGCCGGACGCGGACCTGGACTTCACCGTCCCCGGACTGATCCAGTCGGGCTGGATGAACAACGGCCAGGCCTGCGTGGCCCAGACCCGGATCCTCGCGCCGCGCAGCCGGTACGAGGAGGTGGCCGAGGCCCTGGTGGCGGCGGTCCGCGCCCAGGTGGTCGGCGACCCGCTGGACCCGGCGACCCAGATCGGGCCGCTGGTGGCCAAGCGGCAGCAGCAGCGCTCGCTCGACTACATCGGCATCGGGCAGGAGGAAGGCGCGAAGATCCTCACGGGCGGCGGGGTGCCGGCCGGGCTGGAACGGGGCTGGTATGTGGAGCCCACCCTTTTCGGGGGCGTCGACAACTCGATGCGGATCGCCCGCGAGGAGATCTTCGGGCCGGTGGTCTGCCTGATGCCGTACGGGGACGAGGAGGAGGCGGCGCGGATCGCCAACGACTCGGACTTCGGGCTCAGCGGCAGCGTGTGGACGGCCGATGTGGAGCACGGCATCGACTTCGCACGGCGGGTGCGCACCGGCACGTACAACGTGAACACCTTCAGCCTGGACATGCTCGGGCCGTTCGGCGGCTACAAGAACAGCGGTGTGGGGCGGGAGTTCGGGCCGGAGGGCCTGAGCGAGTACCTGGAGCACAAGATGATCCACCTGCCCGCCGGGTACCAGGCGCCAGGCACCGGGGCGGGTGCCTGATGGGGGACCGCTGGCATGTGGAGGTCGACCGGGGCGTCTGCATCGGCTCGGGCATGTGCGTGAACCACGCGCCGGGGGGCTTCACCCTGGACTCGGCCAGGCAGTCGCATCCGGCGGTGCCGGAGACGGACGCGAACGAGGGGGTGCTCGCGGCGGCGGAGGGCTGCCCGGTCGAGGCGATCATGATCACCCTGCTGGGCTCCGGCGAGGCGGTGTTCCCACCGGAGGAGTAGCCGGCCCTGGCCGGATCCGGCGGGGCGCACCGCTCCGGCGCGACGGCGTGTTCCGTTCGGCCCCGCTTGCCCGGGGGCACGTGTGAAACTCCTTCCGCGACCGCCGGGCGGCCCCGTCCGCGGTGCTGGGGAGGGTGGGGGAGCGTGCGTATGCGCAGGACGGGCTGGGCGGTGTTGGCCGCTGTCGTGATGCTGTGGGCGGCCGGGTGCGATGAAGGGAGGCCGCGGGGCGCGGAACCCGTGGAATCCGCAGAACCCGCGGTATCCCCCTCGCCCCCGCCTGTCGCGGGCTTGGCGAAGGCCGCCGTGCGGTCCGACCTCGACGCAGCGGTCGCCGCAACCGGGCTGGTTCCGGCCGCCCCGCCCTCGGGGACTCCTTGGGCGCCCCCGTCCGGCATGCCGGAGACGGGGAAGGCGGCGGCCATGAGCCGAATGCTCGAGTGCGTGGTCGGAGCCGGGTCCGCCGCGCCCGGGGCGGGCCCGGCGCCCGTGCGGGAGACGTTCGACCGGGCCGTCGCCGAACTCGTCCGCCGCGGCTGGACGGTCCGCAACCGCGGCGAGGGGACGCCGGACCGGCCGGCCGGCTCCACCGCGTACGTCCAGCTGGACAAGGCCGGCTGGTCCTTGCATGCCGTCTACTACGACGCGCCGGACGAGCCGGACGTGCCCGCGGTGTCGCTCAACGCCACCGACGGAGCGTGCCTGAAGGCGATCGGCGGGGAGAGCGGGGAGCCGGAATCCTGACCGCCGGGGTCAGGAACCGGACTTTTCCCGGGCCGCGGTTACCGCCGGAGGGGCCGGCACGGACGTCAGGTCGATCAGGCGGCAGACCGTTTCGATGTCGATCTTGACCTGGGCGATCGAGGCGCGCCCCGAGAGCCAGGTGATCAGCGCCGAGTGCCAGGTGTGTTCGATGACGCGGACCGCCGAGAGCTGTTCCGCCGTCGGCGGGGCCTCCAGACCCATCGCGTCCAGGATGATCGCCGTCGTCAGGCGGGACACCGTGTCGACCTCCGGGCTGACGCTGCGGTCCGCGAACGTCAGGGCGCGGACCATCGCGTCCGCCAGGTGCGGCTCGCGCTGAAGTGCCCGGAACGCGCGCATCAGGGTCTCCGCCACCCGCGCGGCGGGCTCCTCGCCGGCCGGCGGTCGCTTGCGCAGGGTCGTGTGCATGTGCTGGAGCTGGTCCTGCATCGTGGCGACCAGCAGGTGCACCTTGGAGGGGAAGTAGCGGTACAGCGTGCCGAGCGCGACGCCGGAAGACTCGGCGACCTCCCGCATCTGCACCGCGTCGAACCCGCCCCGGCTGGCGAGTTGGGCACTCGCGTGCAGGATCCGGCGGCGGCGTGCCTCCTGGCGTTCCGTCAGGGGCGGGGACGCCGGAGTGGTCACGGCCTTGGCTTCCGCTGTCATATGTCCCGTTCCGAGATGTTCCGAGATGTTCTTTCGTGCTGTCCGCGGCTGGTCCGGAGGCTCAGCATGGCAGGCTGCGGAGTCGTGGCGCGAATCACCTGCTCCGCCTCTTACGGTGTGGTTTCCGCCCGGTAGATTCAATCTCCTTGACGGATCAAGTCTGAAACTTGTTCTACATTATCCGAGCGGTTACGCTCCGGCGAAAGTGCAGTTGAGAAGGGGGCCGAGAGTGACCGCTGAGGCCATGGTGACGAGCCCTTTTGCGGGCGTCGCCGCTGACGGCGACCGCCCGTTGCGCATCGCGCTCCTCACCTATAAAGGGAACCCGTTCTGTGGTGGCCAGGGCGTCTATGTCCGGCACCTCTCCCGCGAATTGGTGCGACTGGGCCACACCGTCGAGGTGATCGGCGCGCAGCCCTATCCCGTCCTCGACGAGGGCGCCACCCTGACCGAACTGCCCAGCCTGGACCTCTACCGCCAGCCCGACCCGTTCCGCACGCCGGGCCGCGGCGAGTACCGGGACTGGATCGACCTCCTGGAGGTCGGAACCATGTGGACCGGCGGGTTCCCGGAGCCGCTGACCTTCTCGCTGCGCGCCCGCCGCCATCTGGCCGCCCGCGCCGGCGAGTTCGACGTCGTCCACGACAACCAGACCCTCGGCTACGGCCTGCTGGCCGACCTCGGCGCCCCCCTCGTCACCACCATCCACCACCCCATCACCGTGGACCGGCGGCTCGACCTCGCCGCCGCCAAGGGCCAGAGCCGCCTGAAGCGCGTCTCCGTGCGCCGTTGGTACGGCTTCACCCGCATGCAGAAGCGGGTGGCCCGGCGCCTGCCGTCCGTGCTGACCGTGTCCGGCTCCTCCCGGCTGGAGATCATCGAAGACCTCGGCGTGGCCGAGGACCGCATCCACGTCGTGCACATCGGCGCCGACACCGACCTCTGGTCGCCGGACCCGGCCGTCGCCGAGGTGCCCGGCCGGATCGTCACCACCTCCAGCGCCGACGTCCCGCTCAAGGGTCTCGTCCACCTGGTCGAGGCCCTGGCCAAACTGCGCACCGAACAGCCCGACGCCCACCTCGTCGTGGTCGGCAGGCGCGCCGAGCGCGGCCCGGTCGCCAAGGCCATCGAGACGTACGGGCTCCAGGACGCCGTCCGCTTCGTCAAGGGCATCACCGACGCCGAGCTGGTTGACCTGGTCCGCAGCGCCCAGGTCGCCTGCGTGCCCTCGCTGTACGAGGGGTTCTCGCTGCCGGCCGCCGAGGCCATGGCCACCGGCACCCCGCTGGTCGCCACCACCGGCGGTGCCATCCCCGAGGTCGCCGGCCCTGATGGGGAGACCTGCCTGGCGGTGCCGCCGGGCGATGCGGACGCGCTCGCCGCGGCCCTCGGCCGGCTGCTCGGCGATGGGGAACTGCGGGCCAGACTCGGCGCGGCCGGCCGGGACCGCGTGCTGTCCCGGTTCACCTGGGCCGCAGCCGCCCGGGGGACCGTCGCCCACTACCGCGCCGCGATCGCCCGCGCCGGCCGTACCCGGTGATCCGTACGCCGTGACGCTCCACTTTCACCCTCACCCTCACCGCGAAGGCAGGACCTCGTGCTGACCGTCGATTTCTCCCGGTTCCCGCTCGCCGCAGGCGACCGTGTGCTCGATCTGGGCTGCGGCGCAGGCCGGCACGCCTTCGAGTGCTACCGGCGCGGCGCCCAGGTGGTCGCGCTCGACCAGAACGGCGAGGAGATCCGCGAGGTCGCCAAGTGGTTCGCCGCGATGAAGGAGGCCGGCGAGGCCCCGGCGGGCGCCACCGCCACCGCCATGGAGGGCGACGCGCTGGCGCTGCCGTTCCCCGACGAGTCCTTCGACGTGGTCATCATCTCCGAGGTGATGGAGCACATTCCGGACGACAAGGGCGTGCTCGCCGAGATGGTGCGGGTGCTCAAGCCGGGCGGCCGGATCGCGATCACCGTGCCGCGCTACGGCCCCGAGAAGATCTGCTGGGCGCTGTCCGACGCCTACCACGAGGTCGAGGGCGGCCACATCCGCATCTACAAGGCCGACGAGCTGCTCGGCAAGATGGAGGCGGCCGGCCTCAAGCCGTACGGCACCCACCACGCGCACGGCCTGCACTCCCCGTACTGGTGGCTCAAGTGCGCCTTCGGCGTGGACAACGACAAGGCCCTGCCGGTCCGCGCGTACCACAAGCTGCTGGTCTGGGACATCATGAAGAAGCCCCTCGCGACCCGGCTGGCCGAGCAGGCGCTGAACCCGGTCATCGGCAAGAGCTTCGTGGCCTACGCCACCAAGCCCCACCTCCCCGTGGGCGCAGCCCAGTGAGCTCCTCCGGCGGCGCCACCGGTCGTACGGAACACCTGGTCCTGCCCGGAGTGCTGACGGCCGCCCAGGCCGAGGAGACCGTGGCCGGCATCCTCGCCGTGCAGCGGGCGGACGGGGCGATCCCCTGGTTCCGCGGGCACCACCTGGACCCGTGGGACCACACCGAGGCCGCGATGGCGCTGGACGCGGCGGGAGAGCACCGGGCCGCCGAGCGCGCCTACGACTGGCTGGCCCGGCACCAGAACCCGGACGGCTCCTGGTACGCCGCCTACGCCGACCGGGAGGACGGCGTCGACACCGCCGCACCCCAGGACGCCGGCAAGGAGTCCAACTTCACCGCCTACCTCGCCGTCGGGGTCTGGCACCACTACCTGGCCACCGGGGACGACGTCTTCCTGGACCGGATGTGGCCGGCCGTGTACGCGGCCGTCGAGTTCGTCCTCGGCCTGCAGCAGCCGGGCGGCGAGATCGGCTGGAAGCGCGAGGCCGACGGCACCGCCGTCACCGACGCCCTGCTCACCGGATCCTCCTCGATCCACCAGGCCCTGCGGTGCGCCCTAGCCATCGCCGAGCACCGGGAGGAGCCGCAGCCGGACTGGGAGCTGGCGGCGGGTGCCCTCGGGCACGCGATACGCAGCCACCCCGAGCGGTTCCTGGACAAGAACCACTACTCGATGGACTGGTACTACCCGGTCCTCGGCGGGGCCCTCACCGGTCCCGGCGCGAAGGCGCGGATCGAGGAGCGCTGGGAGGAGTTCGTGGTCCCGGGGCTCGGGGTGCGGTGCGTGCTGCCCAACCCGTGGGTCACCGGCGGCGAGAGCTGCGAGCTGGCGCTCGCGCTGTGGGCCATGGGCGAGTCGGACCGGGCGCTGGAGATCCTGCGCTCCGTCGCGCACCTGCGGGCCGAGGACGGCATGTACTGGACCGGTTACGTCTTCGACGACCGGGCGGTCTGGCCGGTCGAGAAGACCAGCTGGACGGCGGGCTCCCTGCTGCTCGCGGTGGCGGCGCTGGGCGGGGACCCGGCCACCGTGGCGGTCTTCGGCGGCACCGAGCTGCCGCCGGGTCTGGACCCGGCCTGCTGCGCGTAGTCCTGTGCGCGTAGTCCTGACGGCTGCCTCGGGTGGCGGGGCAGCCGGGCCGGGGTGAGGCTGCGGGGAGTACTGACGCACCCCCGGAGGTCAGCCGTGCCCGTGTTCCGTACTGCCCGTGTCCGCCGTGGCCTGGTCGCGGTGCTGCTGTCCTGTGCGCTGCTGGCAGCGGCCACCGCCTGCGGAGGCGGCGACGGCAACGGCAACGAAGCGGGGGCGACGCCGGCGGCGACCAGCTCGGTGGAGCAGCAGAAGTTCGCCAAGGCCCGCTTCGTGGCGAACGCCGGGCTCGCGGCCGGCGCGACCTACCAATGGATCATCAAGCCCTACCGTGAGGGCAAGTTCAAGCAGGGCGCGGACGGCCGGACCTTCGCGCTGGTCAAGGCGGGACTCGCGGGTGCCTTCGCCTACAACCGGCTCAAGGCGGCCGTCAACAACGCCAAGGGCGACGAGCTGCTGTCGAAGGCGGTGGCCCCGCTGACCGCGGGCATCGAATCCCTCAAGGAGCTCGGCACCAAGCTGCGCAGCGGCGATGCGAGCGCCGCCGACATCGGCAGCTTCGAGAAGGTCATCAACGATGTGAAGACGGCGGGCGCGAGCGCGGGCGCGAAGGTCACCGACCAGATCCCGTCCACCTCCCAGCTGGGCGGCTGAGCACAGCTGCGGGTCATGAGTTCAGCTCGGCCAGCACCCGCAGGGTGTCCGGGTCCGGGGCGGTGACCAGCAGGTCGGTGACCGGCCCCGTGCGCCACAGCTCCAGGCGTTCGGCGATCCGCTCCCGCGGCCCGACCAGGGAGATCTCGTCGGCGAAGGCGTCCGGGACGGCGAGCACCGCCTCCTCCTTGCGCCCGGCGAGGAACAACTCCTGGATCCGCCGGGCCTCCTCCTCGTACCCCATCCGGGCCATCAGATCGGCGTGGAAGTTGCGGGCGGCGTGGCCCATTCCGCCGATGTAGAAGCCGAGCATCGCCTTGACCGGCAGCAGCCCCTCGGCCACGTCCTCGCACACCCGGGCCCGGGCCATCGGGGCGATCATGAACCCCTCGGGCAGCTCGGTGAGCGCGGCTTTGTAGACGTCCGTGCGGGTGGGGGACCAGTAGAGGGGGAGCCAGCCGTCCGCGATCCGGGTGGTCTGGGCGATGTTCTTCGGGCCTTCCGCGCCGAGGAGCACCGGCAGGTCCGGGCGGAGCGGGTGGGTGATCGGCTTCAGCGCCTTGCCGATCCCGGTGCCGTCGGAGCCGGTGTACGGGTGGCTGTGGAAGCGGCCGTCGAGCGCGACGGGGCCCTCGCGGCGCAGCACCTGGCGGATGACGTCCACGTACTCGCGGGTCGCGGTGAGCGGGCTGGCCGGGAAGGGCCGGCCGTACCAGCCCTCGACCACCTGCGGGCCGGACAGGCCGAGGCCGAGCATCATCCGGCCGCCGGAGAGGTGGTCCAGGGTCAGGGCCTGCATGGCGGTGGCGGTGGGGGTGCGGGCGGCCATCTGCGCGATCGCGGTGCCGAGCCGGATCCGCGAGGTGTGCGCGGCGATCCAGGTCAGCGGGGTGAAGGCGTCGGAGCCCCAGGCCTCGGCGGTCCACACGGAGTCGTAGCCGAGCCGCTCGGCCTCGGTGGCGAGGTCGAGGTGGGCGGGGTTGGGGCCGCGGCCCCAGTAGCCGAGTGCGAGTCCAAGGCGCATGTGGACGATCCCCTCCGTGAGCCGTGTCCGACGATCCGACAGTGATCTGACGATGCGTCAGGTGACTGTAGGGCAAAGGCCCCTTGCCGGGAAGTGGCAAGGGGCCTTTGTGGAGCGGGGCGTACGGTGCTAGCCGCGCTGGATGCCCGAGGTGTCGTTCAGGACGCCGCGGCGGCCGTCCTGGGTCTGGGCCACCAGGGCCTGCGGGCCGCGCTGGTCCACCGCCAGGTACCAGGTACCGGGGGCCAGTTCGGCGATCGGGGTGGGGGAGCCGTCCTCCGGGAAGAGGGGGCGGGCCACCGGGACCGCGAACCAGAACGGGGCGAAGTCCGCGGCCGGCTGGGGCTGCGGCTGGGCCTGCTGCGCCGCGGGCTGCGGCTGCTGGGCGTCCTGCGGGCCCGGCGCCGGCGCCGGCGCGGGAGCCGGAGCCGGGGCCGGGGTGTCCTGGCCCTGGCCGCCGTACGGCGGGACGGGCTGCGGGGTGGCGCCGTACGGCGGCTGGCCGCCGGGGTAGCCGTAGCCGGCACCGGGCTGGCCGGGCTGGCCGGGGTACTGGCCGGGCTGACCGCCGTACGGAGGGACGGCCGCCGGGGACGCGGCGGGCAGCAGCGGTGCGGCGAGCGCGCCCACCTTCGGGCCGGCGATGGCGATACCGGCCATCAGGAGCGAGGCCAGGAAGGAGATGATCGCGCCGGCACCGAGGTCCACGCGGTCCGGGGAGAGCATCAGGGCCCACAGCGCGGACCACGCGGAGGCGGCGGCGAGCACGGTGCCCCAGCCGGTCAGCGGGATGCCGGCCAGCTTGCGGCCCTCCGGCAGGAAGCGCCCGCCGATCAGCATGCCCGCGGCGACGAACCCGAGCAGGAAGATCGTCGGCAGCACCAGGCCGTAGATGTCAGTGTCCCACGCGCTGGGCGCGTCGAAGCCGTCGGCGGAGTAGTAGTCGAGGAACGACGCGATGAACAGCAGCGCCGCTGCTCCGATCACCACGCCGTCGCCTCGAGTGAGGGAGCGGATGTTCACTTGTTGGGTGTCCTTCTCGTCTCGGTCGCGGGCGGGGACCATCGTACGGATGTTTCCCGAGTCCGAGCGGGTCGGGGCACCCGGTGCCCCGACTCCCTACCCGCCGAGGAAGCCGACGATGCCGTCCGCGATGCCCTGAGCCGCCCGCTGCCGCCATTCCGGACTGGTCAGCAGCGCCGCGTCTTTGGCGTCACGCATATTGCCGCATTCCACGAACACCTTGGGCCTGGTCGAGAGATTGAGACCGCCGAGATCGTCGCGCACCACCAAGCCGGTACCGCCGCCCACGTAGTTGGAGGGGGCCATGGAGGTGGTCCGGACGTAGTTCCCGACGATGCGTTCGCCGAGCTCGCGCGAGGGCCCGACGATCGGGGCGGTGTTCGCGGCGCCGCCCTTCACCGAGGCCGGGAGGATGACGTGGAAGCCGCGGTTGCCGGCCGAGGAGCCGTCCGCGTGCACCGAGACCACCGCATCGGCCTTGGCCTCGTTGCCGATCCGGGCGCGCTCGTTGATGCAGGGGCCGTAGGGGCGTTCTGCCGTGTGGGTGAACACCACGCGGATGCCGCGGGCCTCCAGGGCGGTGCGCAGCCGCCGGGACACGTCGAGGCTGAAGTCGGCCTCCCGGTAACCGGCGGTGGTGGTGGTGCCGGTGGTGTCGCACTCCTTGCGGCCGGTGCCGATGTCCACCTGCTGGTTGATTTCGCGCGCGTGCTGGAAGTTGCCCGGGTTGTGGCCGGGGTCGATGACCACCGTGCGGCCGGTGAGCGAACCCTTGCCGGTGCCCTGCGGAAGGCTGCCGGAGGGCACGGGGGTGGGCGTGGCCCCGCCCGGCGCCGGAGCCGCGGAGCCGCTCGGCGCGGGGGCGCCGGTGCTCGCGCCCGGACTCCCGCTCGCGCTCGCCTTGGAGTCACCCGGGCCCGGGGTGCCGGACGAGTGCGAGGCGGGCAGCGGCAGCACCCGGGGCTGCGGCTGCTTGGGGTCCGGCCCGGCCCCGGAGGACACCTGGACCAGCACCCAACCCGCGAGGCAGGTGGGCGCGAGGGCAGCCGCCACGATGGCGAGCGTGGAGCGGCGGGCGAACCACGGGCGGTCCGGGCTGACCGAGGAGGCGGATTCCGGCGGCGGGGGGCTGTCGTCGTACGGCACGTCGCGATGCTAGACCGCGAGGCGGCCCGGCGTGCGGATCCTCGGCCATCCGGGGGCGCTGCTGCAGGCCGGGGGCCTGCGCAAGGCCGGGTCCGGGCGGCCTCCGCGGGCCCGCGCCGCCTGGCAGGGCACAGAGTGGCGCCGCGGAAGCCGGGCCGGCTCCGGCCCCTGGAGGCGCGCGCAGTCCCGTCGCACGCGCCTTCGCCGAGTGGCTTCAGAGCGCCGTGCGGGCAAGGCCGTCGTGGGTGAGGGGGCGGATCCGGCCGCGGTCGAGGGTCACGATCTCGTCGGCAGCGGCGAGGCCCGACCGCTCGTGGGTGACCAGGAGCGTGGTACGGCCGCGGGTGGCGTCGAGGATGTCGGCGAGCACGGCTGCGGCGGTGTCCGGGTCGAGCCCCTCGGTGGGTTCGTCCAGGACGAGGACGGGCGGGTCGGCGAGCAGCGCGCGGGCCAGGAGCAGGCGTGTGCGCTGCCCGCCCGACACGGTGGCGCCGTCCCCGCCGACGAGGGTGTCCCAGCGGTCCGGCAGCGATTCGATCCAGTCCAGGATCCGGGCTCTGCGGGCCGCATCAAGCAGTTCGGCGTCCGTGGCGTCGGGGCGGGCCAGGAGCAGGTTGGCCCGGATCGTGGTGTGGAAGACGTGCGCGTCCTGGGTCATGCCGGTGATCACACGGCGGACGTCGGCGCCCGCGCAGTCGCGGAGTTCGCGCAGGTCGCGCCCGCCGATGCGGATGCTTCCGGCTTCGTACGGGACGAATCGCATGAGTGCCGCGATCAACGTCGACTTGCCGGATCCGCTGGCGCCGAGCAGTACGACCCGGTGGCCGGGTGGCAGCCGCAGGCTCACCCCGTCCAGGGCCGGGGGGCCGTCGGGGTGGTGGCGTACCCGCAGGTCGGTGATGACCACGCCGAGGGGCTCGTCGGTGGCGAGAGGGGCCGGGTCGGGTGGGTCGGTGACAGGGGGCGGCGTGTCCAGGAGGTCGGCCAGGCGGCGTGCGGAGACCCGCACCGCGGCGAGGTGGCGGGCTGCGCCGGGCAGGGGTGCGAGAGCCTCGAAGGAGACCAGTGCCAGGACCGCGAGGACGGTGAGGTGCACGGCGGGCAACGCGCCGGAGGCGTGTGCGCGCAGCGCGAGCCAGGTGACGCCGACCGTCGCCCCGCCCTGGAGCAACAGCACCGCGGCCGAGGCCAGCGAGGTGGTCAGGGCCCCCAGGCGCTCCAGCGCGGCGATCCGGGCGGTGGCGTTGCGGACTCGCCGGTGGGCGCGGTTCTGGGCACCGTACGCGGCGAGGTCGGCCGCTCCCTGGGCCAGGTCCAGGGTGGCTACGGCGAGTTCGGCGCGCGCCGCCTTCTCGGCGCGGCCGGTACGGCGGGACAGTACGAGCACCAGGGCGGGCACGAGGAGTCCCGCCACGACCAGGAGCAGCCCGAGCAGCGCGCCTGCCTGCGGCAGCAGCAGCGCGGCCGTCGCGGTGGCGGTCGCGGTGACCGCGTAGGCGGCAGCGGCCGGGATCAGGACCCGCAGCAGCAGGTCCTGGGCGGCGTCGACGTCGTCGACCAGGCGGGTCAGCAGGTCGCCGCTGCGAAAGGCGGGGGTGCCCGCCGGGGCGAGTGGTACCAGCGCCTCGTAGACCCGGGTGCGGAAGCCGGCGACGGCCCGCAGCACGCCGTCGTGGCCGAGGAGCCGGTCGATGTAGCGCAGCGTTCCGCGTCCCAGGGCGAGGGCTCGTACGGCGACGATCGCGAGGCTCACGGCGGCGAGCGGCGGCTGCTGCGCGGCGCGGGTGATCAGCCAGGCGGCGGTGGCCATCAGCGCGGCGGCGGCGAGCTCGCTGCCGGCCGCGGCCAGCGCGGCGGGCAGCAGCCTGCGCCAGTACGGCAGCAGGTGGCGCAGGAGGCGGACGGTGGGGCGGGGCCCGCGCGCGCGGACGGGGGCGTCGGCGCGGGTGTGCGCCGTCATGCGGGTGTGCGTAGTCATGAGGCCACCAGCCCTTCGGTGAAGGCCGGCCGAGGGGGCACGAGACGTCCTGCCCGCACCGTGATGATCCGGTCGGCGTGGGGCAGCAGGCTCGTGCGGTGTGCGACCACGATGGCGGTCCGACCGCGCATGAGCTCGACCGTGGCGCGCGTGACGGCAGCCTCGCTCTCGGGGTCGAGATGGGCGGTCGGTTCGTCGAGGAGCAGCACGGGAGCGTCCTTGAGGAACGCGCGGGCCAGCGCGATCCGCTGGCGCTGGCCGGCGGAGAGCCCGGCGCCGTGTTCGCCGAGCACGGTCTCGTACCCGCCCGGAAGTTCCCCGATGAAGTGGTCGGCCGAGGCGGCGCGGGCAGCCGCCCGCACCTCGGCGTCGTCGGCGCCGGGGCGGCCGAGGCGGATGTTGTCCGCGACGGACGCCGCGAACAGGTGCGGGCGCTGCGGCAGCCACGCCACCTGGGCGCGCCACTCGTCGGGGTCGAGGTCCGCGAGGTCGGTGCCGTCGGCGGTGACCCGGCCGGATTCGGCGGCCGTGAAGCCGAGGAACAGCGACAGCAGCGTGGATTTGCCCGCGCCGCTCGGCCCGACCAGGGCCACGTGTTCGCCGGGACGGACGGTGAGGGAGACGTTCCGCAGGGCCGGAGCCGGGCGGTCCGGGTAGTGGACCGTCACCCCGTCGAGGCGCAGCTGCGCCCTGCGGCCGTCGGGGGTCGGCGCGCGGTCGGCGGCGCGCTCCGTGATCGTGTCCCCGCCGTCGAGAACCGCGAAGACCCGCTCGGCCACCGCGATGCCTTCGGCGCTGTCGTGGAAGGCCGCGCCCGCGGCGCGCAGCGGCAGGTACGCCTCGGGGGCGACGAGCAGGACGGTCAGGGCCGTACGCAGGTCCAGCTCACCGCCGAGCAGCCGCAGGCCGACCGGGACGGCCACCAGTGCCACGGAGAGGGTGGCGACCGTCTCCAGGACCAAGGAGGACAGGAACGCCACCCGCAGCGTCCGCATGGTGGCCCGCCGGTGGGCGTCGGCCATCTCGTGCACCACCCGCGTCTGGTGCCGTTCGCGTCCGAACGCGCGCAGCGTCGGCAGTCCGGCCACCACGTCCAGGAAGTGGCCGCCCAGTCTGGCCAGCAACCGCCACTGCCGGGCGGTGCGCTGGGCGGTGTGCATGCCGACCAGTGCACCGAAGACGGGGATCAGCGGCAGCGTGATGACGATGATCAGCGCCGAGGGCCAGTCGGTCCACCACAGCCAGGCGACGACGGTGAGGGGGACCACTGCGGTGGCCGTCATCGTGGGCAGGTAGCTGACGACGTACGGGTCCAGGGCGTCGAGGCCGCGGGTGACCAGTGTGGCCGTCTCGCCGTGGCGGCGGGTCGTCGGACGCAGCGGGCCGGTGACCCGCAGCCGGCCGGTGATCCGGTTCCGCAGTGTTTCCTTGGCGTCGGCCGCGGCACGCTGGGCGAGGGCCGCGCGGGCCCAGGACAGCAGCGCGCGCAGCGCCATGACGGTGGCCAGCCAGGCCAAGGGCGCGACCCGTAGCGGGTGTCCGGCAAAGCCGTCCGCGAGGACCTTGGCCAGCAGGGCCGCCTGGGCGACCGCGAGGCCGGCGCCCAGCAGCGCCAGCGCCGTGGAGGACGCCATGTGCCGCCGCAGTGCCGGGACTTCCCGCAGCAGGCGGCGTTCGACCGGCTTCATCGTGGGAATCCCCCCTCGTCGCTGGGCAGGGCTTTAGAAGTAGCTGGGATGGCGGTGACCCGTCCGCCCCCGGAAGGCCCACCAGCTCCACGTCTGGTACGCGATGATCGTCGGGATCATCAGGACGCCGAACGCGGAAAGGATCTTCAGGGTGGCGCCGTCGGTCACGGCCTGGTCGATCGTCAGGCCTGCTCCGGCCGAGCTGATCATGAGGTACGGGTAGTGGCCCGCCCCCACGAGCAGCACGGGCAGCAGCGTCGCGCAGCAGGTGGCGGCGAACGCCCCGACGTGGTGCCCCCGGGACAGGTACCACCAGGCGCCGGCGAGCGCCGCCGCGAACAGGGCGGCGATGACCGCCGAGGTCGCACGGTTCGTCATGGAAGCGCCCGCTCCGAAGAGGGTCAGCAGCAGCGGGAGGAGACCGGCGGCACCGGCCGCGCGCACCAGCCCCGCGCCCAGCCGCCGCGCCCTGACGGCGAGTCCGGGTTCCGACCGCAGGGCGACGAAGGCGGCCCCGTGCGCGGCGAAGAGCAGCGCGGTGGTCACACCGCAGCCGAGCACGAACGGCGAGAACACCTCGCCGAACCCGATGTGGAAGCTGCCGTCGGCCCGGCGGGGCATGCCGTGCAGCAGCAGGCCCAGGACGAGTCCCCAGCACAGTGCGGGCACCGCGCCGCCGAACACGATCAGGGCGTCCCAATAGCGGCGACCGCGGGTGCTGTGCGCCCGGCCGCGCAGCTGCACCGCGGCGTTGCCGAGGACAAGGCCGACGAGGATCGCCACGATCAGCGGGTACAGGCCGGACAGCAGGGTGCCCTCCAGGTGCGGGAAGGCTCCGAACAGGACGCCGGCGAAGGCGACCAGCCAGACCTCGTTGCCCAGGAAGAACGGCGCGATGGCGTCGAGCGCGGCGTTCCGGCCGGCCCGCTCCGCCTTCCGGCCGTCCGGGGAGCCGTCCGGGGCGCCGAGGAAGGGGTGCAGCATCTGTGCGCCGTAGTCGTAGCCGCCGAGCACGAAGTATCCGGCGAGAAGCAGGCCGAGCAGGCCCAGCCAGAGGGTCTCCAGACTCATGTCGTTCAACTTTCCGTTTCAGCAGGGAGGTTCGTTCGGGCCTCGGGCCCGTGGCACCGGCTCAGAAGACCGGGACCGCCTGCTTGTCGCCGGCGCCGCTCTGGGGGACCTCGTCGGCGAGCGGCTCGGTGGCACCGAGCTGGGTCGCGTCCGGGCCGAGGCGGGCAAAGCGGGCGATCAGGGTCCAGTTCGTCACCGCGAGAGCGACGAAGACCGCGATGAACACCGCGCAGGACACGGCCAGCGAGGCCCTGCTGACGTGGGAGAGCGCGTCTTCGACCGTCAGCTCGCCGTACACGAGCCAGGGCTGGCGCCCGACCTCGCGGAAGACCCAGCCGCCCACGGCGGCGATGAAGGGGAACGGGATCATGGCCGTCATCAGGTACGCGAGGGGACGCCAGCGCACCAGCCAGTCCTTCCACAGCAGGAAGACGGCGATGAGCATGATGGTGGACACGGTGTTGCCGATGATCGTCATCGTGTCCATCGAGATCCGCAGCCAGTCCTGCGGGGGTACGTAGTTGCCGGGCCCGTGCTCTCTGACGAGCTGCGCCTGCAGCTGGGCGACGCCTTCGTCGTTGAGGGCGGCCATCTTCATGGGCTGGGTCCGGTCCAGCACCGGGACCTGCAGCTGGCCGACGATGATGACGAAGAACGAGGCGAGCATGCTCACCCAGACGCCCAGCCGCAGGGATTCGCGGAACAGCCGGGTCTCCCCGGTGCCCCGGGCGAAGTGGAAGGCACTGACTCCGGCGACGAAGACGCCGCCCGTCGTGAACGCGGCCAGCGTGATGTGGCCGAGGGCTATCAGTGCGTTGGGGTTGGTGAGCAGGGCCCCGAAGTCGGTCAGGTAGGCGGCGCCGTCGCGCACCTCGTAGCCGACGGGGTGTTGCATGAAGCCGTTGGCTATCAGGATCCAGAAGGCGGAGGCGTACGCGGTCAGGGCGACCAGCCAGATGAGCGTGACGTGCACGCCTTTGCGCATGCGCCCCCAGCCGAAGATCCACATGCCGAGGAAGGTGGACTCCGCGAAGAAGGCGATGAGGGTTTCCAGTGCCAGCGGGGCGCCGAAGACATTGCCCGCGAACTTGCTCAGGCCGCTCCAGCTCAGCCCGAACTGGAACTCCATGACGAGGCCGGTGACGATGCCGACCGCATAGTTGATGACGTAGAGCTGGCCCCAGAAGCGGGTCATACGCTCCCGGACGGCTCTCTTGGCGGGATCACGGGTGAACGCGGCCCGGGTGTGCATGATCGCCACGAGGGGGACGAGCCCCATGGTGAGGATCACGAACAGCCAGTGGACGGTGGTCGTGGCCGCGAACTGGAGTCGGGCCAGTTCCGCAGCGCTCATGGTGCGACCTTCCTGAGGGACGGGTGGCCGGGTGGATGTCGGATGGGTGCGGGGCCCCCGCTTCGCGTGTGCAGATGCCGGGCGCCGTTGCCCGCCACCTGTGCGGTGACCTCGTGAAAGACCGTAGAGAGAATTGCTTATGCATTCCAAGACCGGTTTCGCTATGTGTAGATAACCCAAAAGGCATGAGTGAAGGTGGACCGTGGATCTGTTGCAGTTGCGCTACTTCCAAGCCGTCGCCCGCTACGAGCACATCAGCCGCGCCGCGGAGGAACTGCGCATCGCCCAGCCCTCGCTCAGCCGCGCCATCGCGCGCCTGGAGGCCGAGCTGGGCGCGCCGCTCTTCGACCGGCAGGGCCGCCGTATCCGGCTGAACCCGTACGGCGCGATGTTCCTGCGGCACGTCGATCGCGCCCTGAGTGAGCTGGACGACGGCCGCAGGGCCGTCCGTGAGGCCCGTGACACAGGGCTCGGCCGGGTCAGCGTCGCCTGCGAGACATTGCTGACGATCAGTCCGCTGCTCGGCAGCTTCCGGGCTGCCCACCCCCGTGCGGACGTCCGGCTCTTCCAGTCGGACGCGGACGAGATGGACCGCCAACTTCGGGCCCGGGAAGTCGACTTCTGCGTGGCCTCGCAGTCGTTGACCGGCACTCACCTGGAGTCGGTCGAACTCGTCCGCGAGGAGGTGCTGCTCGGGGTGCCGCACGGGCACTGGCTCGACGGTCGCGACAGCGTGACCATTCCCGAGGTCGCCGACGAGCCCTTCGTCACCACCCGGCGCGGCTGGCAGCGAGCGCTGCTCGACCGGCTGTTCGCGTCCGAGGGCCTGACGCCGGTGTTGTCCTGTGAGGGTGACGAACCGGGCGCCAGCGGGGACCTGATCAGCGCCGGCCTCGGCGTCGGCCTCATCCCCGCGATGTCCCGCCAGGTCGGTACGCGCATCCCGCTGGCCTGGGTGCATGTGGACGCGCCCGACTGCTACCGGGTGCTCCGGCTGGTGTGGAACAGGGACTCCCACCTGTCCGAAGCGGCCCTGAAATTCAGGGAGTTCATCACCAGCAAGCCGTTCATGACCCACCGCCTGCCCGACCGGCCCGGCGCCCGCCATTCGTCCTAGCGCGCCGGGAACTCCTCTGCTACGCTCCAGCGCGCTGCCATAACCCTGGTCGAGGACGTCGCGTGTCCGAACGGCCGGTATCCGATGGCGGGTCGACAGGGGTGTCGCGTCCCCCGACGACCTCCGGCGGCGCCATCCACATGTTCTGATTCCCCGTTTTCCACTTGACCGGTGTTCGCGTCACAGCGCGCCCTCGCGCGCTCAGATGCCATCGAGGAGTTCCACCATGCCCAAGATCACATATGTTGCCGTCGACGGAACCGAGAGTGCGATCGACGTCCCTGTCGGCACGAGCGTCATGCGCGGCGCCGTCTTCAACGACATCGACGGCATCGTCGCCCGGTGCGGCGGCAACGCGCAGTGCGCCACCTGCCACGTCTACGTGGACGAGACCACCCTGGACAGGCTGGAGCCGGTACAGCCGAACGAGAACGAGATGCTCGACTACACCGCCTGCACGCGCCGGCCCAACAGTCGGCTGAGCTGCCAGCTCAAGGTGACCGAGGCCCTGGACGGTCTGATCGTCCACCTTCCCGAGCGGCAGAACTGATGGCGGACACCGCACAGCCCGCGTCCGTCGTCATCGTGGGGGCCGGACAGGCCGGCTACGAGACGGCGGCGTCCCTGCGCGAACTCGGGTACCCGGGACGCATCACGCTCATCGGCGCCGAGGACACCTTGCCGTATGAGCGTCCGCCCCTGTCCAAGGAGTACCTGAAGGGCGAGGCGCACTTCGGCGACGAACAGCTGTGGCTGCGGCCCGTGACGTACTACCCGCGCCAGTCGATCGACCTGGTCAGCGGCACCGTGCGGGCGATCGACCGGATCACTCGCACGGTCCACCTCGCCGACGGCTCCCGGTACGAGTACGGCCACCTCGTCCTGGCCACCGGGGCTCGGGCGCGCACGCTCGACGTGCCGGGGGCCGGGCTGCGCGGTGTGCACACCCTGCGCACCGCGCAGGACGCCGCCGCGCTGCGGGCGGCCCTCGCTGCCGCCCGGCGCGCGGTGGTGGTGGGGGCCGGGTTCATCGGTCTCGAATTCGCCGCCGTGGCGCGGGAATCCGGCTGTGAGGTGACGGTCGTCGAAGCGCTCGACCGCCCGCTCGCCCGGGTGAAGTGCTCGGCGCGGACCGCCGAGCACGTCACCCGGCTGCACCGGAGGGCGGGCACCCGGTTGCTGTTCGGCCAGGGCCTCGCCGCCCTGCACGGGAACCTCCGCTCGGCGCTGACGGCGGTGGAGCTTGCCGACGGCAGCCGGCTGCCGGCCGACCTGGCCCTGATCGGCGTGGGCGTCATCCCGAACACGGAACTGGCCGCCGAGGCCGGCCTCGCGGTGAGCAACGGCATCACTGTCGACTCCCGCCTGCTGACCGACGATCCGTGCATCTCCGCCATCGGCGACTGCGCGGCCTTCCCTCAGGTGCGCTCCGGGAACCGGCTGCGGCTCGAATCGGTGCAGAATGCCGTCGGCCACGCCCGGCTGGTTGCCGAGCGACTGACCGGAATGCCCCGTGCCTACGACGAACTGCCCTGGTTCTGGAGTGACCAGTTCGCCACGACTGTCCAGATCGCGGGTCTTGACGAGGGGCACGACACCGAGCTGGTGCTCGGGGACGATCCCGACGCGTTCTCGGTGCTCCTCTTCCGCGGGGAGGAGCTGCAGGCGGTCGAGTCCGTCAATCGTCCCGCGGACCACCTCGCGGCCCGCCGGCTCCTCGACCGGGGCATCGGCCTGACCCCCGACGAGGCGGGCACACCGGGCTTCACGCTGAAGGGCCATCTCGCAGGTCGACGGGAGGGCTCCGCCGTACCCGCCGGCTGAGAGCGGTCCGGCCGCCCAGCCCCGCCCCGCGCCGACGTGGCGCGGGGCGGGGCGCCGCGGCGCGCGCACTGCACGCTTTCCCGTTATTGCCCGAAACGTAGTTTCGTCATACAGTCAACTGCTTTTACGGGTCGCGATCAGGATTCGGCCAAATCGCTGCGACTTCCCGTGTTAAGGCCTTGAAAAAGATTCAACGATTGCTCTTGCAAGGGCTTGCTTCGTGCGGCAAGGTTTGTGATGATCGCTTGGGCAACGCTGATCGAAATCATCCAAAGAAATCACGGACGGGGGACACCGTGTCTGAATCCGTCAATCCTCGGGGATTTGGCGACGAGGCGGAGCTGCGTCGCATCAACCGCGCCACCGTAGAGCGCTACATGAATACCAGGGGCCAGGACCGGCTGCGCCGGCACGAGCTGTTCACCGAGGACGGCATCGGCGGCCTGTGGACCACCGACACCGGCGAACCGGTCGCCACCCACGGCCGGGACCGGCTCGCCGAACACGCGGTCTGGTCGCTGGAGTGCTTCCCGGACTGGGAGTGGTACAACATCCAGATCTTCGAGACCCAGGATCCCAATCATTTCTGGGTGGAGTGCGACGGGCGCGGAAAGATTCTCTTCGGCGACTATCCCGAAGGGTATTACGAGAACCACTTCCTGCACTCGTTCGAGCTGGAGAACGGAAAGATCAAGAGGGAGCGGGAGTTCATGAACCCGTTCCAGCAGTTGCGTGCCCTCGGCATTCCGGTTCCTGAGATCAAGCGTACCGGGATACCTACTTAACATAAATTAAACAGTAATACCGCTGGATCGGAGTGCGTCTTGGAAGACGTAAAACGGGAGATTCGTATCCGCGGGGCATTACAGCAACCCGACTGGAGTGACCTTTTACAGGTCAGTCGGGTAGGCGAGTCACTCGCCACACGCCCCACCCTCGTACAGGCCGACGACCTGGTCACGCTGCGGACTCTGCTGGGCAAGGTGGCGCTCGGCGAAGCCGTGGTGCTGCAGTCCGGTGACTGCGCCGAGGACCCTCAGGAATGCACACGCCACCACGTCGCACGGAAGATCGCCCTGCTCGACCTGCTCGCCGGGTCACTCGGTCTGATCACCGGCAAACCCGTCCTGCGGGCAGGACGTGTCGCGGGGCAGTTCGCAAAGCCCCGTTCCAAACCCACCGAAGTGATCGACGGCGTCGAACTCCCCGTCTTCCGGGGACATATGGTCAACGGCCCCGAGCCCGACCCCGAGAGCCGCCGGCCCGATCCCCTGCGCATCCTCACCGGCTACATGGCCGCCTGTGACATCGTCGAGCACCTGGGCTGGCGCGACCGCGCCGCAGGGCGCGAGGTCGTGGAGCCCCTGGTGTGGACCAGCCATGAAGCGCTGCTCCTCGACTACGAGGTGCCCATGCTCCGCATGGACGACAAGGGCCGGATGTTCCTGGGCTCGACCCACTGGCCCTGGATCGGCGAACGCACCCGCCAGGTCGAAGGCGCCCACGTGGCCCTGCTCGCCGAGGTGAGCAACCCGGTGGCGTGCAAGGTCGGTCCCACCATGGAGCCCGACGAGCTGCTCTCCCTCTGCGAGAGGCTCGATCCGTGGCGCGACCCCGGGCGGCTCACCCTCATCGCACGGATGGGAGCCAACGCCGTCAGCGACCGGCTGCCCCGCCTCGTGGAAGCCGTACGCGGTGCGGGCCACCCCGTCATCTGGCTCAGCGACCCCGTGCACGGCAACACCATCACCGCGCCCGGCGGCCACAAGACACGGCTGGTGGAGACCATCTCGCTCGAGGTCTCGCGTTTCGTCCAGGCCGTGCGCGCCGGCGGCGGCATCGCCGGCGGACTCCATCTGGAGACCACCCCGGACGACGTCACCGAGTGCGCCCTCACCGAGGCCGAACTCGACTCCGTCGGGGACCGCTACACCTCTTTCTGCGATCCCCGCCTCAACCCGTCGCAGGCCCTTTCCGTGGTCTCTTCCTGGACCGCCTGAACCGCCTGATCCGACGACTTCTCTCTTTGTTCCACTCTGCGCGCACGGAGCGCACGCGCATCACGCCAGGAACTGGAGCCATGACCGGTATTCCCCCCATACCCCCGTACTCGTTACCCGCCGAGGGAGACCTTCCCCCGGCCGTGGTGTCCTGGAAGGCCGAACCCGACCGGTCCGTCCTTCTGGTCCACGACATGCAGCGTTACTTCCTCAAGCCCTTCCCCGACCCCCTGCGCCAGGAGCTGGTCCGCAACGCGGCGCACCTGCGCGACCGCTGCGCCGAACTCGGCGTCCCGGTCGCCTACACCGCCCAGCCGGGTGGCATGACCGACGAAGAGCGCGGACTGCTCAAGGACTTCTGGGGCCCCGGCATGCGTGCCGAGCCCGCCGACCGCCAAGTGGTCGACGCCCTCGCCCCGGCCGAGCACGACTGGCAGCTCACCAAGTGGCGCTACAGCGCCTTCTTCAACACCGACCTGCTCCAGCGGATGCGCGCCGAGGGCCGCGACCAGCTCATCCTGTGCGGCGTCTACGCCCATGTCGGCGTGCTGGCCACCGCCGTCGACGCCTTCACACACGACATCCAGCCGTTCTTCGTCGCGGACGCCACGGCTGACTTCTCGGAGGACTACCACCGCTCGGCGCTCACCTATGCCGCCGAACGCTGCGCCCTCGTCGCCACGACCGAGGCGTTGTTCTCATGACGTACGAGACGGCCGTCGACCTGCTCGACCGGGTACTGAAAGACCCTTCGCAGCCGTTCGCCCTGCTGCACCGGCCCGGCACGACCGGTCCCGACCTCGTGGAGGTCCTGACGGGCTCGGTGTCCCTGCCCGCCACGCTGGCCGACATCCCGCTGCCCGCGGAACCGGACCCCGGCGCCGGTGCCCGTCACGAGGTCCTCGTCGTCGTCCCCTACCGGCAGCTCACCGAGCGCGGCTTCGCCTGCACCGACGACGGGACGCCGCTGGTGGCGATGACCGTCACCGGCCAGCAACGGCTGCCGCTCGGCGAGGCACTGGCACGCATCCCCGACGCGCCGACCCCGCTGACGGGCGGAGACTTCGATGCCGACGACGAGGCGTACCAGGACGTGGTGCGCCGCATCGTGAAGGAGATGATCGGTACCGGGGAGGGCGCGAACTTTGTCATCAAGCGCACCTTCGTCGCCGACATCACGGACTACGGGCCGCACAGCGCCCCCGCGCTGTTCCGCCGGCTCCTCGAACGCGAGACCGGTGCCCACTGGACGTTCCTGATCCACACGGGCACCCGGACCCTGGTCGGCGCCTCGCCCGAGCGGCACGTCAGCCTCCAGGGCGGTACCGCCGTGATGAACCCCATCAGCGGCACGTACCGGTATCCGCCCTCGGGCCCCACGCTGTCCGGCGTGCTGGAATTCCTGGGCGACCGCAAGGAGACCGACGAGCTCTACATGGTCCTCGACGAGGAGCTCAAGATGATGGCCCGGATCTGTGCGACGGGCGGACGCGTCGTGGGTCCCTACCTCAAGGAAATGGCCAGGGTCGCGCACACCGAGTACTTCATCGAGGGAAGCACCGACCGCGACGTGCGCGACATCCTGCGCGAGACGATGTTCGCCCCCACGGTCACCGGCAGCCCGCTGGAGAGCGCCTGCCGCATCATCCAGCAGTACGAGCCGGGGGGCCGCGGCTACTACAGCGGCGCCGCCGCGCTCATCGGGCGGGACGCCGCCGGGGAGCGGGTCATGGACTCCGCGATCCTCATCCGCACCGCGGACATCACCCCCGAGGGCCGCATCGGCATCAGTGTGGGCGCCACCATCGTGCGGCACTCCGACCCCGCCTCCGAGGCCGCGGAGACCCGCGCCAAAGCGGCCGGACTGGTCGCCGCCTTCAAGGGAGACGAGAAGGGACGTTTCTCCGAGCATCCGCAAGTGCGCCGGGTACTGGAGCTGCGCAACGAGTCCATCGCCGGCTTCTGGCTCTCCGACGCCGAGGCACGCACGTCGGCGCTGCCGGAACTGGCCGGGCGCAGTGTCCTCGTCGTGGACGCCGAGGACACCTTCACCTCGATGATCGACCAGCAGTTGCAGTCCCTGGGACTGCGGGCGACGGTCCGCCGGTACGACGAGGAGTACGACTTCGACGGCTACGACCTGGTCGTCATGGGTCCGGGGCCGGGCGACCCGCAGGAGGCCGCACACCCCAAGATGCGGCACCTGCGCACGGCGATCGATACCCTGCTCGGCCAACGCCGGCCGTTCCTCGCCGTGTGTCTCAGCCACCAGGTCCTCGGTCTCCGGCTCGGCCTGCCCTTGCGCCGCAGGGCGGTGCCCAACCAGGGGGTGCAGAAGGAGATCGACCTGTTCGGCACCGCCGAACGCGTGGGCTTCTACAACACCTTCGCCCTGGTCAGTGAGCGGGACGAGTTCGACGCGGACGGCATCGGCCCGGTCCGCGTGAGCCGGGACCCGGCCACCGGGGAGGTGCACGCACTGCACGGTCCGGGCTTCGCCTCCCTGCAGTTCCACCCCGAGTCCGTGCTCACCCGGGAAGGGCCCCGCATCGTGGGCACCGTACTGGCCGGCCTGCTGGCGCAGGCCCGCACCCCCGACCCGGCCTGACCGCGGCCGGCGAACCGGATCCGCCCGCGTAGGCCGGATCCATCCCCAGGACCGCCGGGCCGGCGAACTTCCCCCGCCGCCGGCCCGGCTCCTCCTGCCTGCCCTGACACCGATCTCTCGGTGCGGCACGCCGCAATGCCCCTATGACCAGTGGGAGAACCCATGCACAGCTATGTCGTGGTCGACGCGTTCGCGAAACAACCCCTGACCGGCAACCCGGTGGCGGTGTTCTTCGACGCCGACGACCTGAGCGCCGAGCAGATGCAGCGCATCGCCCGGGAGATGAACCTCTCCGAGACCACCTTCGTGCTCGCCCCCGAAAAGGACGGGGACGTCCACGTACGGATCTTCACCCCTGTCAACGAACTCCCCTTCGCCGGACACCCGTTGCTCGGCACGGCCATCGCACTGGGCCGTCGCACCGACGCGGACCGGCTGAAGATCGAGACCGCCATGGGTGTCATCCCCTTCGAGCTGGAACGTGAGGACGGCAGGGCCGTCTCGGCGCGCATGCGCCAGCCGGTGCCCGTGTGGGAGCCCTTCGACCGCGCCGAGGAGCTCCTTGCGGCGCTGGGCGTGGTCGAGTCGACGCTTCCTGTGGAGATCTACCGCAACGGCCCCCGGCATGTCCTCGTCGGCTTCGAGAGCGTCGAGGCCCTGTCGAAGGTCGAGCCCGACCACCGGGCCCTGGCCCGCTTCCCGGACATGGCGGCCAACTGCATCGCCGGCTCCGGGCGGCACTGGCGCAACCGCATGTTCTCGCCCGCGTACGGAGTCGTGGAGGACGCCGCCACCGGCTCCGCCGCCGGACCCATCGCGATCCACCTCGCGCGGCACGGCCTCGGCCACTACGGGCAGGCCATCGAGATCACGCAGGGCGTCGAGATGGGCCGCCCCTCTCCCATGGGCGCACTCGTGCACGGGGAGGGCGACCGGGTCGACTCCGTCGAGGTTTTCGGCCATGGGGCCGTCGCGCTCGAAGGGGTGCTGCATGTCTGACCCGACCCGGTCGAACGGAGCCCCGGGCAGCCATGTCCCGGGCAGCCGTTCGGAGACGCTCACCGGCACCGTCGAGGTGGCCTTCCCCGAGTTCCTCGCGCCGCCCCCCGAGCCGATGGGGCTGCTGACCTCGTGGCTGGAGCGCAGCGTCGCCCACGGGGTGCGGGAGCCCCGGGCCCTGGCCCTGGCCACCGCCGACGCCAGGGGCCGCGCATCCTCCCGTGTCGTGGCGGTCAATTCGGTGACGGACGCCGGGATCGTCTTCATCACCCATGCCGACAGCCAGAAGGGCCGGGAACTCGCCGAGAACCCCTGGGCGTCCGGCGTCCTGTACTGGAGGGAGACCAGCGAGCAGATCACGCTGGCGGGCCCCGTGCACCGGCTGCCCGACGCGGAGGCGGAGATCCTGTGGTCCGCGCGGCCCGTCTTCACCCATGCCATGAGCGCCGTCTCCCGGCAGAGTCAGCCGCTGGACGGCATCGACCACATTGCCGAACTACGGGCCAGAGCCCGGGAGCTGGGCGAACCGCAGCGGCCCCTGCCCCGTCCCGAGTCGTTCGCGGCCTACCAGGTCGAGCCCGCGAGCGTCGAGTTCTGGGCCAATGGCACCGACCGGCTGCACGAGCGACTGCGCTACGACCGCGACGGCGGCGGCTGGAAGATCAGCCGGCTCCAGCCCTGACCACCGTCCTCACCCTCACTCCTGTGGGAGGTTCCATGACCCCGCCCCTGTCCACCGAACCGGGCGCCCAGGCCCCGGTGTTCACCGATCACCACGATCTGCGGGCCCGCAACCGGCGCGCCGTGGAGCAGTACATGGAGACCGGCGCCGAGGCCCGACTGCGCAGGTACACCCTCTATGCCGACGACGGCACCGCGGCCCTGTTCAACACCGACATCGGCCGGCCCATCGTCGTCAAGGGCCGGGAGAAGCTGAAGCGGCACGGCGAGCTCTCCCTGGAGGTGCTGCCCGACTGGCAGTGGTCCGAGGTGCACATCTACGAGACGCAGGACCCGTCCGTCATCTGGGTCGAGTGCGACGGAGAAGGAACGATCCGGTTCCCCGGCTACCCCGAGGGCCGCTACAGCAACCACTTCATCCACGGCTTCACGCTGAGCGACGGCCGCATCGTCTCCAGCCGCGAGTACACCAACCCGATCGAGCACATGCGCGCCCTCAGTATCCCGACGCCGCACATCAACCGGGACTGGATCCCCTCCTGACCGCCGCCCCCGGGCGACACCGGTCCCGCCAGTCCCCAGGAAGGAACAGTGCATGAGCACCGACATCGACCCCGGGGCGACCCGGACCGCCCTGGACCTCGTTACCGCCGCCTGGCGCGCCCAGTGCGTGTACGCCGCGGTCAAACTGCGTCTGCCCGATCTTGTCTCGGCCGGGCACACCCGCGCACCCGACCTCGCCCGGGCCGCCGGCGCGGACGAGGACGCCGTACGGCGCCTGCTGCGGCTGCTCGTACGCCTCGGCGTGTTCGAGGTGCGGGACGGCGGCGGCTACGGCACCACCGCGGTGGGGGAGCAGCTGCGGGACGGGCCGGGCTCGCTGCGCGACCTGTGCCTGCTGTACGGCGAGGAGTTCTACCAGGCGTGGGGGCAGGCCGGCGAGACGTTCCGAACCGGCAGGCCCGGGTTCGAGGAGGCGTACGGGCAGACGTTCGACTCCTACCTGCGGGACGACGCCGACGCCGCGCAGCGGTTCCAGCGGGCCATGCAGGCGCAGGCGAACGGCCTGTCCTTCGACGCGATCGCCGAGGAGATCGACTTCGGAGCCGACCGGCACGTCGTCGACATAGCGGGCGGCAGCGGCCGGCTGCTGTCCACCGTGCTGCGCGCGGCGCCCGAAGCCCGGGGCACCCTCCTCGACCTGGAGCACATGCTTCCGGTCGCCCGCGCCCACCTGGAGCGGACCGTGGGCGCCGACCGGGCCGCGGTCGTCGCCGGGAACATGTTCACCGACCGGCTGCCCGCCGACGCGGACACCTACCTGCTGTCCCGGGTCCTCGGCGACTGGCCGGATGCCGACTGTGTACGCCTCCTGCGCAAGGTGCGCGAGGCCATGGCGGAGCATTCCCGGCTTGTGGTCATCGAGCTGGTCGTCCAGGAGGACCACGACGGGCTGTTGGCCCCCCTGTGGGATCTGCACCTGATGGTCGTCAACGGAGGCCGCCAGCGCACCCTCGGCGAGTACCGCGCCCTGGCCGCGCGCTCCGGTCTGAGCGTCGAGCGCCTGGTGCCCCTGCCCGCGGAAGTCACGGCATTGGTGCTGTCGCCCCAGGCCGGAGAAGCATGAGGAGGAGACCATTCAATGGATGTCAGACAGCTGGAACGCCGTTTGCGTGCACTTCCCGATCTCCATCAGGAATGCCTGCACCACATATTGGCGACATCCCGGCGAAGGAACCCGACGAAGGTGTCGGGAAGCCGCAGGCGGGATTACCTGAACACGTCCGCGCTCGACGCCAGAAACGACGTGCTCACCATTCTCGAGTCCTGGTCGAATCTCGTCGCGGAAAAGCTCGGAACCGTTGCCCCGGCCCGCTCCGTCCCCCAACTGGCGCGCTTCCTCGTACGCCACCTGGAGTGGCTCACCGCCCAGCCTCCCGCTGCCGACTTCGCCGCCGAGATCGAGGACCTCCACGGTGAGTTGATGTGCGCCATCGACCGAGACCGGACAGATCTCCGGTCACCCTTCGTCGAGTGCGTCATGGACGACTGCACAGGGACGATCGAGGCCGCACCGCAGCTGACCGGAAACGCGGAAAAGAGCAGCATCGGCTGTTCTGCCGGACACATATGGGAGATACGGGAATGGCTTACGCTACGGCACCTCATGGATCGCCGGCGAAAGGGCGTCGCATAAACAAGCCGCCGCGCCACAGGCTGGTGCCGACGAACGTGGCCGCCCTTGCTGTGGGCGTATCCGAAGCGACGATCCGAAAATGGGTGAGCCGCGGGAAGATAACACGTTACGGCACACCGGGCCGCTCGGAGTTCGACATAGAGGAACTCGCCGACATAGCGCTGCGTCGGCCCTGACCCGGTAACCGTCCCCTCTGCCGAGGAAGCCGGCAGAGGGGACGGTGCTGTGGGCTCACCGGATCGGCAGGTTGTCGAGGTACGACTGCACGTTGCGGCGGGTCTCGGTCACCGAGTCGCCGCCGAACTTTTCCGCGACGGCGTCCGCCAGGACGAGCGCGACCATCGCCTCGGCCACGATGCCGGCCGCCGGGACCGCGGACACATCCGAGCGCTGGTGGTGGGCCGCCGCCGCCTCGCCGGTCGTCACGTCGACGGTCGCGAGGGCGCGCGGCACGGTTGCGATGGGCTTCATGGCCGCCCGTACGCGCAGCAGCTCGCCGGTGGTCAGGCCGCCCTCGGTGCCGCCGGCGCGGCCGGAGGTCCGCTTGAGGCCCTCGGGGGTGGAGACGATCTCGTCGTGGGCCTGGGAGCCGGGGACCCGGGCGAGCTCGAAGCCGTCGCCGACCTCCACACCCTTGATGGCCTGGATGCCCATCAGTGCACCGGCCAGGCGGGCGTCGAGACGGCGGTCCCAGTGCACATGGGAGCCGAGGCCGACCGGCACGCTGTAGGCGAGGACCTCGACCACACCGCCGAGGGTGTCGCCGTCCCTGTGGGCCTGGTCGATCTCGGCGACCATCGCCTTCGACGCGTCCGCGTCCAGGCAGCGCACCGGGTCCGCGTCCAGCCGCGCCACGTCGGCGGGCGTGGGGTACACGCCCGCCGGGGCCTTCACGGAGGCCAGCTCGACCACATGGCCGGCGATCTCGATCCCGGTCGTCTCCTTCAGGTATGACCGGGCCACCGCGCCCAGCGCGACCCGGGCCGCCGTCTCCCGGGCGGAGGCGCGCTCCAGGACCGGCCGGGCCTCGCCGAAGCCGTACTTCTGCATACCGGCGAGGTCGGCGTGGCCGGGGCGGGGCCGGGTCAGCGCCGCGTTCCGGCCGGTGTCCTTGAGCAGCGACGGGTCGACCGGGTCGGCCGCCATGACGGTCTCCCACTTGGGCCACTCGCTGTTGCCGACCATCACCGCGACCGGCGAGCCGAGGGTCAGCCCGTGCCGGACACCGCCGATGAAGGTGACCTCGTCCCGCTCGAACTTCATGCGCGCACCGCGGCCATGACCGAGCCGGCGCCTGGCCAGCTGGTCCGCCACCATCTCCGTGGTGATCGGCACGCCGGCGGGAAGGCCCTCCAGCGTCGCGACGAGTGCGGGACCGTGGGACTCGCCCGCGGTCAGCCAGCGCAACCTGCTCAACGGTGCTCCTTTGTCAGGGCGCTTCAACGCCGTTCGTAGACGCGCTTGTGATCGCGGAGCCCGGCCATCCGGAAGGGACCGGTGGTCTGCGCGGGGGTGGGGTGCTCGCCTCCGTCGGCCGGGAACGTCCGCTCGTGCAGTGCGCGGTAGCCGGCGTGGTCCACCGGCCGGCGCCGGTCGATCGCCGCGCGGTGCGCCTCGGTCCGCAGGTGCTCCCGGTAACCGGGTACGACGGTCCCGGCGAAGAACTCGGCAACACTGCCGGACCCGTAGCTGAGAAAGCCGATAGACCGGCCGGTCAGATCGTCCGCCTGGTCGAGCAACGCGGCGAGGGCGAGGTACACCGACGCGGTGTAGCTGTTGCCGACCACCCTGTTGTAGGCCGTGGTCAGCCCGATGGCCCGCGCGATCTGTGCCTCGTCGGTGACGTAGCCGCAGAAGTTCAGCAGGTGGCGGTGCGCCTTGTAGGCCATCTTCGTGAACGGCTGGTGGTAGCAGAAGGCGCTGAACTCGTTGAGGGAGCGCCCGCCCTGCTCCACGTAGTCCTTCCAGGTGCCCTCCACCGCCTGAAGGTAGGCGGTGATGGACTCCTGCCCGTCGACCAGGGCGGTGTCCCGGTAGTTCGGACGCCAGAAGTCCATGACGTCGGCGGTGAACAGGCCCGAGGGTCCCTCGATGCGCACCAGCGCGGGGTCCGCGCCGACCAGCATGGCCACCGCCGCCGCTCCCTGGGTGGCCTCGCCCGGGCTGTCCAGGTCGTACTTGGAGACGTCGCTCGCGATCACGAGGACCTGCTGGGCGGGGTCGCGCTGGACGAGGCCGATGGCGAACTGCAGGGCCGCCGTCGCCCCGTAGCAGGCCTGCTTCAGCTCGACGACCCGGGTGGCCGACGGCAGCCCGAGGAGCGAATGGACGTACACGCCGGCCGACTTGGCCTGGTCGATCGAGGACTCCGTCGCGAACACGACCGTCCGGATGCGATCCGTGCCGTGCCGGGCGACGAGGGGCGCGGCGGCGGCAGCGCCCATGGTCACGATGTCCTCGTCGGCGGCGGGCACGCTCATCGACTGCTGGCCGATGCCCACGTGGTACTTGCCGATGTCGGTGCCGGTGTACCAAGCGAGCGCCGTGTGCGGCAGAAAGAACTCGGTCGTTGCGAAGGACAGATCGTGAATGCCTGTCGCGGTGTCGCCGGTCATGCCTGAACACCCACCTTTTCCGTCGTGCTGCCGCGTTCCAGCTGGACGTGCGCGCGCATGAGTTCGCCCGGGTTCGTCTGTGCCGCGAGAAGGGAGAGTTCACCGCACAGCACGGTCGCCGCCGCGATCACGGCGAGCCTGCGCGCGTTCTCGCCGGGGGCGCGCTCGGCCCTGCAGCCGAGCCGGGCCAGATTGGTCTCCACGAACGGGAGCCCCTTGCCGTTGCCCACCGTGCCCACGATCAGGTTGGGCAGCGTGCAGGCGAAGTAGAGGTCGCCGTCGCGGTCCTCGGTCATGACGACGCCCTGCGATCCTTCGACGATGTTGGCCGCGTCCTGGCCCGTCGCCAGATAGAACCCGAGCAGCATGTTCGCGAAGTGGGCGTTGGCCGAGCGGATGCCACCGGCGAGCAGAGTGCCGAGCATGTTCTTGCGCAGGTTCAGCCGGGCGATCCGGGCGGCCGTCGTGTGCAGCACGCCCTCCACCACGTCACGCGGCACCAGAAGTTCCGTGACCACGTTCTTGCCGCGGCCGAGGATGCCGTTGATCGCGGTCGCCTTCTTGTCCGTGCAGTAGTTGCCCGAGATCGATCCGTAGGAGATTCCCGGGATGGTCCGCAGCAGATGCTGCAGCAGTGCATCGGACGCCAGCGTCGCCATGTTGTGCCCGGAGGCATCGCCGGTGGTGAACTCGAACCGGACGAACAGCAGGTTGGCGTTGATCTCGTGCCGGATGCCGATCAGCTCGGCGAACCTGCTGCAGCCGCGGACCACCTCCTGCAGCTCGCCCAGCCGGGCGTCGATGGACCGTGCGGCCATGTAGGCGGTCTGCGCGTCCGTCGCCTCCACAAGCACCGAACGGGTCATCCGTTCGTCCACGAGGGTGGCGACGATGCCCTGCTCCACGAGCATGGAGACCTTCGCCCCACGGCCCACCGAGGGCCACAGCGGCGACTCGTAGGTGGCGAGCGGCACCTCGGTCTCGAGGTCGGCGACGTTCCCCGAGATCCGCAGGGGTCCCACCCACTTCATCGGGACCCCGGCGATTGCGTGTGCCTCGGTCATCGGGTGCTTCCCGTCATCCGGGTGAGGGTGTTGAAGCCCCCGGAGCGCCGGGCGTACTGCCCCGTCTCGATGCCCCGGTCGGTACAGAAGTCTCGGAGGGAGCCGTGGATCAGCAGGTCGCAGTGCGTCAGCTCGGCCGGGGTACGCGCGCCGAGCATGGTCATCAGCGCGGTCAGCTGGTCGAGCCAGGTCGAGATCTGCGCGATCAGCGCCGGCACACCGTCGTCCATCAGGGTGCGGAGGAACCCGCCGGACACTCCGACGCCGGACGCGCCGAGCGCCAGCGCGCGGGCCACGTCGAGCGGATTGCGGACGCCGCCGGAGGCGAGCACGGGCAGGCCGGCGCCCTGCGCGTCCAGGAGGCAGGCGGCGGTGGACTGGCCCCAGCCCTCGAGGAACGCGTAGTCGCCGAGTGCCCGCCTGCCGTTCTCGATACGGGCGAAGTCCGTGCCGCCCCGGCCGCCGAGGTCTGCCACCTGCACGCCCAGGTTCGCCAGCATCAGGACGGACTCCCGGCTGAGGCCGAAACCGACCTCCTTGACGATCACGGGTACGTCGACCGCCGCCGCGATCCGCTCGATCTGCGGAACCCAGGCCGAGAAGGACCGGTCACCCTCCGGCATCACGGTCTCCTGCGCCGTGTTGATGTGAATCTGCAGGGCATTGGCCTGGAGCAGGTCGACGGCCCGCTGCGCCTTCTCGACCGAGGCCGTCGCGTTGATGTTCGCCAGGACGAAACCGTCCGGGTTCTTCTCACGGATCACACGGAACGTGTCGGCGCACGACGGATCCTTGAAGTACGCGCTCATGGAGCCGGACGCGATGGGCACGCCGGTCTCCTGAGCGGCGATGGCCAGGTCCCGGTTGATCTCACCGGTCTTGGTGCTGCCGCCGGTCATCGCGTTGATGTACAGCGGAACCTGCCAGGCGATACCGGCGAAGGTCGTGGCCAGTGACACGTCCGGACGGTCGATGCCGGCCAGGGCGTGGTGGACGAACGACACCTCGTCGAACTGGTTGCGTCCCACGTGGCCGTGCTGCTGTTCGACAGCGAGCCGGACGTGGTCGTCCTTGCGTTGAGAGATCATTCCTCGTTCCCTTCCATGGCGGGACGGATCAGCAGGGGTCGCACCCCGGCCGTGGCCCACCGTTGCCGTAAGTGAGAGATGTCCTGCGCCGCTTCGGCGTCCAGCAGGGCGATGCCGCAGTCGCCGCCCCCCGCGCCCGAGGGCTTGGCTGCGCCGCCGAGGGCTTCGGCGGCGTCGCACAGTGCCGTCAGCTCGGGCGTGAAGATGCCCAGTCCGACCTCGTCGTCCAGCCGGGCCAGCTCGCGCCGGGCGCGCCGGATCTGGCGCAGCAGTTCTTCGCGGTCGCCTCGCTCGAGTGCGGAGACCGAGGCGCGCACACAGTCGGTGGTGGTCTCCGTGAACCTCTGGTGGGACGCGGTGCCCCGCCAGGTCCGCCGGTTCAGGCCGGACACCAGGGATGCGGTGGAGGCGGGCGTTCCGGTCCAGCCGACCTCCAGGGAGAGGCCGTGGGGCGGGGGCAGCCGGCGTACGCCGAAACCCGGCCAGGGGGCGCGCAGTGCCTCCTCGACGCCCCGGCGCCGGGCCAGGTCGAGCACGGCGGCCCGGTCGGGTGCCTGATAGGCGATCCAGCCGCCCCAGGTGCTGGCGGCGAGATCACCGCCGGAGGCCTTGGCATCGATGCCGGCCGTCGCGAGCATCGCCAGGCGGAACAGGCTGTCGGGCGACAGCCGCAGGCCGCAGAAGGACGCCACGGCCGCGACGGTCGCCACGGTCACCGCGCCACTGGAACCCAGGCCGAACTTGGTGCCGTTGTCGTGCAGACGGCTGCTGATCGAGACCTCGAGCGCGGGTGCGGGCCGCCCGCGTTCGGCCAGCAGCCGGCCCACCACCTCGACGGCCGACACCACGTGTGGCAGGCCGGCGCGGGCGCGCTGTTCGTCGGCTGCACTGTCTCCGCCGAGCCCGCCGAGCCCGCCGAATCCGCCGTCCTGCCAGCGCATGCGCACCGGCCGCGCGGCGAGGTCGGAGGAGATCACGACGCCGGCTTCGACGGGGGACACGGTGGCGGTGACGTGCCGGTCGACCGCGACCAGAAGTGCCGGGTTGCCGGGCTCCACCACCGCGTACTCGCCCGCGATGAACAACTTGCCCGGCGCACGCCGGACGACGGTTTCCGGGCGGGAGGTCATGGGGACCCGTCGAGGAGGTGGGCGCCCTCGCCCGGCCCGGCGATGTGCACCGAGCCCCCCGGGGCGGCTGCGTGCACGGCCCCGGCCACCCGGTGCGCGTCCGCACGACGGCAGAGCACCTTGACGTTCGGCCCGGCGTCCATGGTCGCGTACGCCGCCACGCCGTCCCGCCTGAGCTGCAGCACGCTGTCGAGCACGGTGAGCGTGGCCGGTGACAGGTACCGCACCGCCGGGCGCGCCGCCAGCATCGTCGCGTGCATGCCGAGCGCGTTGCGTTCCGCGATCTCCCCGACCGCGTCGAGGTCGGCCCGCAGCAGCGCCCGCTGCATCTCGGCGAGGTCGTCCTCGCTGGAGGCGGCCCACGGCTGGTACAGCGGCGAGGTCTCGACGGTCCGCCGCATGGCCTCACGGCTGGAGACGGTCTTGGGCCCCGCGTCGACCACCGCGACGACCAGCGCCGGGTCGAGGTCTCCCGCGGGCACCGGCTTGGCATAGGAACCGAGGTCCGGGTCCGGGTCGGTGTCCCGGCCGGCGTGCCAGACCACGAAGCCGCCGAAGATCGACCGCGACGCCGACCCGGAACCGCGCCGGGCCAGGCGGGACAGCGAGGCGGGATCGAGGTCCAGCCCGTACGCGGCGGCTGCCGCGACGGCGAGAGCCGCGAACCCGCTGGCCGAGGATGCCAGGCCCGCCCCGGTGGGAACGGTGTTCTCGGTTTCCACGACGGCCCGTTGGGGAAGTCCGGCCCGCTCCCGCACCAGTTCCAGGAAGGCGACGACCCGGCGCCGCGCCTCGCCCTCCGCGGGCACGCCGCCGAGCGTCACCTCGTCGTGCAGTGCCTTGGGAGCGAGCCGGACGCGGGTGGTCGTCGGGAAGATGTCCAGGGTCAGCGACAGGCTGTCGGTCCGCGGAAGCACGAGCCGCTCGTCGCGCTTGCCCCAGTACTTGATCAGTGCGATGTTCGGGTGCGCCACGGCGGTGGCGCACCCCTCGGTGCCCGGTTCCCGATGTCGGACGGCAATGGTCCGGTATTCAGAGCGCATGGTCGGCGTGCCCCCTCAGTGGTACGTCCCAGGTCTGCACGGCGCCGGCTTCCCTCAGGCGCCGGGTGACCTCCCTCGCGTGCTCCGGCCGGGTCAGTGCGATCACGCAGCCGCCCATGCCCCCACCGGTGATCTTGGCTCCGAGGCTGCCTGCCGCGAGCGCGGCCTCGACCAGCGCGTCGATCCGGTCGGTACTGAGGCCGGCCGTGCGGAGCAGTTCGTGGTACGCCGTGAGCCGCGCGCCGAGCTGCGCCGGCTCGCCGTGGGCGAGGGCTTGCCTGGCCTCGTCGGTGAGTTCCGACGCCCGGCGCACGAACCTCTCCTGCGCCCCGGGATGCCGCTGGAACCCGGCACGCAGCAGCTCGACCGCGTCCTTGGTCCTGCCCACCTCGCCGCTGTCCGCGATGATGAACAAGCCGTCACAGCCGATGGGCAGTTCCCGGCCCTCGCCCGCCTGGAACAGCAGCGGGGCGGCGGCACCGACGGTCAGGGCGTCGACGCCGCTGGCCCGGCCGTGCGCCACGTTCTCGGCCGTCTGCACCAGATCGAACGCCGTTCTCGGCGATACCTCGCGGCCGAAGAGATCGGCCAGCGCGAGGACGACCGCGCGCGCACACGCCGCGCTGGAACCGAGCCCTCGGCCGGCCGGGATCGCACAGTCGATGACCAGGTCGAGGTGCAGCCGTTCGGTCAGACCCATGGTCGACCGGAACTCGGCAGTCAGCCGGCGCAGGCCGTCGGAGGCCTGCGTCTCCTTCGGCCGTGCCGAGGAACCGGTCATCGTGAGGGTCACATCACCCGTGTCGCCCGGTGTTTGGGTGGACCACCCGGCGCTTGCCGTGACGGCCAGTTGCGGAACCGGAAGGGCGAGCGCCGGGGCTCCGTACACGACCGCGTGTTCGCCCAGCACGATGGCCTTGGCATGAGCGCGGCCGGTTCCGGCCGAGCGAGCCCGGCAGCTTCGGGATGTCCCCTCCGCTGAGGTCGGTAGAGTCAACGCACTCAGCCCCCATTGTCTTTATTGTCTTCTTCGGAGTACGCAAAAGGGCTTGCAGGGAATCGTCGTGCTCCCTGCAAGCCCTTGGTTTCGTGCGACGGTCGGCGGCCAGCGGCCGGCGGCCGGCAGCCTGTCAGGCGTCGACAGGCTCCAGCATCGACACCACCCGGTCGTGCCACTGGTAGTACGACTGGATCTTGTGAGCCTCGCCCTTGGGAGTGGCCGAGATGCCGTAGACGAACTGCCGGCCCGTGGTGTCGTAGGGAGCCTCTTTCACCAGCCGCTGGAGGCTCGGGTCCATGTCCACCGGCAGCCCCAGCGGATCCACGGTCCTGGCGGCGAAAGTGACCCGCTCGACCTTCGAGCTGTCCCAGCTCATGGTGGTGTAGACACCGAACGCCTGCTCGGAGAAGTGCAGCAGCTCCTCGCTTGCCGCAGACATGCCGGCGTCGCGGAGAATCGCCTGGATGCCCTCGGGTGCGAAGGCTTCCGCCGACGGCCGGGCGAAGTACAGGTTCACCGTTCGCTTCGCGTAGTCGATCCCGACCGTGTTCACCAGGTCCGCCAGGCCGTGCCGCGCGAAGAACTCGAGGTTCTCGGACACGCTGCGCGGCATCGACGGAAGGTCGCCGAGCGCCGCCACCGAGTGCGGGGCAGCCGCGTCGAAGAAGGACCAGGTCTTCTTGAAACCGCCGGCGACTCCGAAGTCGAAGCCGTAGCCGTTGACGGGAAACTGCCGGTGGATCTCCCCCGGCAGGGTGCCGACGGGGTGGTCCGTCTCCGTGGTGAGGCCGGCGGACAGAGCGACGGCGTACGGATCGAGGTCCTTGGGAAGCATCGTCCAGCGGCAGTCGAGATCTCCGATGCCGCGCGGGCCGGTCTGCGCCCGGAAAGAAATCACGGCCGGGGCCATCACGTGCTGGTACGCGGTCAGGACGGGCCAGACCTGGGCACGTGAACACGCTACGCCCATCACCTGGGCGGTTCCCTCGATGGCCGAGTAAAGGTCCGTCAACTCAACGGATTCGGGCATGGTTCCTCCGTTTGTCGATCTCGACGTACAGGCATGAGCGATGCGAGAACGCAACGCAACGCAACACAGCGCGACGTCGTAAGCGGCGATGGATACCGATGCGGGAAAACGGGAAAAGGGGCCGGCCTCGGTGATGCACCGATTAGGGCGCGGCCGTACCCGTACGGATCGGCGGTTCGATGCTCAACCCGCAGTGCCTGAACGGCATTTGGGCAGGGTTGGCGTGCAGGAATAGTGACACGGCCGCCGCTTCTCCACCAACAGCCCCTCGACGTGACGTGCGTCACGCCGAGGGGAGCTGCGCTGGATCCGCGAGGCGACCAGCCGACCCCGGGGCGGGTGGTCGTCGGGGGTGCTTGCGGCAGAAGTCAGCTATGACTGATTCCCAATCGTCGTTGTCAAGCAGTCGGAGTGTGGTGCGGGAGGGTGAGCTCGCGGTCAGGAGCGCGCACCGTGGTGATCCTCTGTGCTGATGCCGAGAGCGGCTCGGGCCGCCGCCAGACGTTCCCTGGATTCGGCTATCCACTCTTCGCCCATGTCGAGCGGTACTGAGACGACGATCTGGGTGCTGGTTCCGTCATGGACTTCGACCACGTAGGGGTCTTCGGCAATGAATCGGAGGTAGGCCGTGCGGCCTGATTGGGGCCAGTCCGCAGTAAACGGCTCGTCGAGGTCGGCCTCCTGCTCGTCCTCCTCGATGGCGTCCAGAAGCCGGCCCCAGTCTGTGAGGTCCTCGGAGTCGAACCCGAGGTAGACCGTTCCATTCACGAAGCCGCTGGTCACGACGACCTCCGCGTCGTAGTACCGGACGCCCAGGCTTTCGAGGGTCGGCTCGGTCGAACGCAAACGAACGGTGACGCTCTGGCTGGAGTCGGCCAGCCGGATCAGCTCAATCACATCGGGCTGTGTGTTCGTGTCCATGGCCGGGAACCTACGGCAGTCGCTCAGGAACGAGTCCGACGGGTGTACGTTCCGCGCCCGCTGACAGGCACGTGATCGTCATGCGGCGGCTGGTTCCGGTTGAGGTGGCTGGGCTGTCCATTGACGTTGGTCGCGGATGAGTGCCCACAGAACGTCGAGGCGGCGGCGTGCGAGGGCGAGGATCGCCTGCTTGTGGCTCTTGCCTTCGCCTCTCTTGCGGTCGTAGAAGGTCTTCGAGGTGCGGCAGAACCGGGCGGCGATCTGGGCGGAGAGGTAGAAGACGCGCAGGAGTCGGCGGTGGTAGCGGTGTGGTCGGCGCATGTTGCCGCTGATGCGACCGGAGTCCCGTGGGACCGGTGCGAGACCGGCGACTCCGGCGAGTCGGCCCGAGCTGCCGAAGGCGTCCATGTCACCGCCGGTGCAGGCAATGAACTCCGCCCCCAGCAACGGGCCCATGCCAGGCATGCTGAGGACCACTTCCGCGTCCCGGTGCTCTCGAAAACGAGCCGCGATCCGAGCATCGATGTCAGCCATCTCCCCGTCCAGAGCCAGGACAGACCGGGCCAGGGTGTTCACCACGGCGGCGGCCGTACTCTCCCCGGCCACGGCGGTGTGCTGGGCCTGTGCCGCGGCGACGGCAGCCTCGGCCATAGCCTGGGCACCACGGACTTTGCGGTTCTTCAGCCAGGTGGCGAGCCTGCTCGGGCCGACCCGGCGCAGGCCGGCTGGGGTCTGATAGCCGGTCAGCAGGACGAGGGAGGCCTTGGAAGCGGCGTAGTCGAAGGCCCGTTCCAGAGCGGGGAAGTACTCCAGCAGCTGGGCCCGCATCCGATTGATGGCGCGGGTGCGGTCGGCGGCCAAGTCGTAGCGGCGGGCGGTCAAGATCTTCAGGTCCACCGCGATCTCGTCCCACTCCTGCAGAGGTTGCAGGTCCCGACGCATCCGTGCCTGATCGGCGATGACATAGGCGTCCTTCGCGTCCGTCTTGCCGTCCCCGCGGTAGCCACGGGAGGCATGGTGAACGGTTCGGCCGGGAATGTAGAGCAGGCGCTGACCATGGGCGGTCAGGAGAGCGATAAGCAGAGCGCCGCCGCCGGCATTCAGGTCGACAGCCCAGGTCACCGGGCTGTCCTCGGCCAGTGCGAGGACATCACCTATCAGCTCCAGGAGCTCGGGCTCGTTGTTGGGAACCCGGCGCGAGAGCACCTTCGTCCCGTCCGTGTCGATCACCGTGCAGTGATGCGCGGCCTTGCCGGCATCTGTCCCTGCCCAGAGCTCGGGCACCCGAGCCTCCCTCGTCGTCCGGTTGACTGGTCCCTGCAGACGACCACGCCGACGTGTCCTTACAAAGCGATCTCTGTTCGCTCATCCCAATGAGTGGCCGTGTCGTCGCGGGGCACTGGGCGGCCAATCAGTCAAAGCCACAACCACGGCATGAGCGCTCTAAAGCCACACCCAGGCCCCTGGGTCTCCCGATCGTACGAAGGACCGGAATCAACCCGCCAACAAGGTAAGGAGCGCTTCAGCGGGCGGGAGATGGTGAAAGTCCCTCGTGAGTCGCTCGCTCGTATTCGACCTGGTCAAGGGGGTTCCCATCGCCAAAGTCGAAGGTGCGTGCGGTGCCGCGCTCGGTGAAGCCGCACTTGGTGTAGAAGCGACGGGATTGTGGGGTGTCACGCAGTGTCCACAGGTGTACCTGGACGTACCCGTCGTTGCGCACGCGGCGCAGCGTCTCGGTCATCAATATGGCGGCGACGCCACTACCCCAGCTGTCGGGGTGGCTGTAGAAGGTGTGGATCTCGGCGAGACCCGGCCGGGTCGAGGACGGGCTGAAGGCGGACAGTGCCAGAGGGCGGCTATCGACTTCGGCCAGCAGGATCGTCGCCGCGCCCTGCGCGATTCTTTCGTGCCATCGCGTCCGCCTGCTCTGGATCGCACGTGCGGCGAACTCCGGAGCGAAGAAGGGGGCGTAAGCCGCCTCCCAGGCTGCGGCGTGGATCTCACCGAGGACGTCCCCGTCGTACGGGCCGGCGCGACGAACTTCGAACATCCGATCACCCTATCTGCAACGCCTTCCAGACCGCCTCGGAATTCAGACGGAGCACTTGAACCGGCAGGTCCCGCCAAGAAGTGCCAATCAGGACGGCGGGTGTGCGTGCGCAGAGGTCCCGCCCGACGGCCGGCACCTCCCCGGACCGCCAGAGCGTCAGCACGTTGGAGCTGGACGCCGCGGCTGATGACGATGGTGGGCGGGTCGGTGGCATGACCGACCCGCAGTCGCAGGCCGGAGAGGTGGTAGAGGATCATGCGGCCGGTGGGGCGGACTGTCTGGTTGCCGGGATACAGCCCGGGCATCTTCTGGTCGCCCCCGAGGGCCCGGCGGACCTGGCGCTCGATCAGGCAGAACACGAGCAGGGCCAGGCAGCCCGTGCCCTGCTGGCCCTTGTGGCGCCGCAGCACCTCGGCGGCATCGGCCTGCTCGGAGGTGAGGGTGGACCAGCCGATTCGGTCACCCGCGAAGTACGGAGCTAGATGCCCGGGCGGGTGCGGCGCAGGACGCGGAGGGAGTCGGTGACGGAGATCTCCTCGAAGGCGCCGGAGGCCAGCGCGCGGAGGTAGATGCGGTACGGGGCCTGGCCGCCGTCGGCCGGGTCCGGGAACACGTCGTGGATGACCAGGACGCCACCCTCGGCCAGGTGCGGGGCCCAGCCCTCGTAGTCGCCCGTGGCGTGCTCGTCCGTGTGCCCGCCGTCGATGAACACGAAGCCCAGCGGCCCGCCCCAGGCCGCGGCGACCTGCGGGGACCGGCCGACGATCGCGATCACGTGCTCCTCCAGGCCCGCCTTGTGCAGGGTGCGCCGGAAGGTCGGCAGGGTGTCCATCAGCCCGATCTCGGGGTCGACCACCGTCGGGTCGTGGTACTCCCAGCCCGGCTGCTGCTCCTCGCTGCCCCGGTGGTGGTCCACGGTGATGGCGGGCACGCCCGCCTCCCGGGCCGCGTCGGCCAGCAGGATCGTGGAGCGCCCGCAGTACGTGCCGACCTCCAGCAGCGGCAGGCCCAGCCGTCCGGCCTCGACGGCCGCCTCGTACAGGGCGAGCCCTTCGCGTACGGGCATGAACCCCTTGGCGGCCTCGAATGCGGCGAGGGTGTCCGGCTTGGGGGTGGCCATGGTTCCTCCGGCGGTGATCGTGTGTGGCGGCCCATGGTGCCTTACCCGCTGGTAGGACGCCACGGCCGGGGGTGCGCTCGTACGCCGCCGCCCGGTCAGCGGCCGAACAGCCGCGACAGGCCGCCCGCCCCGCCCGTCCCCTCGGCCCGCCGCTGTTCCCGTACGGCACGCCGGAAGTCCGCCCGGGTGTCGGAGACCTCCTGGGCCAGCCCCTGCATGCCGGAGAGGAAGGGGAGCCGGTGCAGCAGCAGGTTCATGTGCGCCAGGGCGCTCGCCGGATCGCCCGCCTCACCGATGGTGCGGAGCACCCGGTGGGCCACTTCCGGATCGCCGTACTCGGCGAGTTCGGCGAGGTCGGGGAAGAGCCGCCAGTACAGGAGCGCGGCGCCGGCGACGTCACCGACCAGCCAGGCGTCGTGGGCCAGCCTCCGCCGTACGTCCAGCAGGAGGGGACTGTCGGCGGTCAGGGCCCACTCCAGGTCGGGCAGCAGCGGCCCCAGCCAGGCGCGTTCGCTCAGCGCGCGCTCCCGGCCGCGCGCGTCCCACTGGTTGTCGCGGGCGTGGGCGCCCCGGTGCATGGCCGACGCGAGGTGGTAGCGGGCGGTCAGCGTGACCAGGGCGTGCGTGCCGAACACCCGCGTCGCCTGCTCGACGATCTCGCGCAGCTCCTGCTCGTGACGGCGGCCGTCCCCGGGCCCGAAGGCCGCCGCCTCGCCGACCCAGGCGGCGCGCCCGGTGATCGTGTCCGGGTGCTCCAGACCCAGCACCCGCACCATGCGCGGCAGCAGGCGTTCCAGATCGATCGTCCTGGACGGCCCCGGGACCCGCATCACGCGGTGGTAGGCGGCCCGCACCGTCAGGGCGTCCTGCGCGCCGAGCTCCTCGGTCAGGTCGTCGGTCAGCATGCGCAGCCGCTCCACCACGTCGGCCGGTTCGTCCTCCAGCAGCTGTGTCAGCCTGCGCTCCAGCATCGCGCGGACCGGATCGGCGGCCGTGGTGTGCACGGTGGGGGCGTAGGACGGCGGGGGCGGGAAGGACACCGCCGGTGCCGGTACGGGTGCGGGTGCGGGGGCCTCGCTCCGGGCGATCTCCGCCAGCCGCCGGGACACCTCGGCCGCGTCCGCGGGCCGGTCCGCCGGGTCCTTCGCGAGCAGCTCCCGTACGAGGGAGTCCAGTGGGGCCGGCAGCCCCGCCCGCAGCGAACTCGGCGCGGGCGGCTCGGTCGTGAGGTGCTGGGCGAGCAGCTCGTGCATCTCGCGCGCGGCGAAGGGACGGGTGCCGGTCAGCAGCTCCATCAGTACGCAGCCCAGGGCGTACAGGTCGGCCCGCCCGTCGACGGGCACGCCGTTCGCCCCGCCGGTCCACCGCTCGGGAGCCATGTACGGGAAGGAGCCGATGATCATGCCGGTGGCCGTCAGCCCCGTCGTGGTGGTGGCGGCGCCGGTGCCGCCCCCGGCCTTGGCTATGCCGAAGTCGAGCACCTTCGTCAGCCCGCCGTCGGTGACCATCACATTGGCCGGCTTGACGTCCCGGTGGACGATCCCGGCGGCGTGGGCCGCCCCCAGCGCGTCCGCGATGCGCCCGGCCCACTCCAGTGCGTCCGCGAGCGGCGGTACGCCGGCTTCCAGCACGTCGGCCAGGCTGCGGCCCCGGAGCAGCTCCATGACGAGGTAGACGGCGTCGCGCCCCTCGCGTTCGGTGCGACCGAAGTCGTGGATGGTGGCGATGTTGGGGTGCGCGAGGTTCCCGGCGAGGCTGGCCTCCCGCTCGAAGCGGCGGGTGTCCTCCGGCGTCTGCGGATATCCGATCTTCACGGCGACCTGGCGGCCCACCCGGCTGTCCTCGGCCCGCCACACCTCGCCGAAGCCGCCCCGGCCGAGCAACTCGGCCAGCGCGTACCGGTCTTCGATCACTTCCCGCACCTGCCAGGCCCCCGTCACCGCAAGATCAGTTCGGCAGAGCATTATCGCCGCATACGCGCGGAGCGGCTGCCGACCGCTTCTGTCCGACCGTGACCGATTGTGTGATTCACGCCACCGGAGCGCATCCGGCTGATTACGCTCGGCTACAGAGCGAAACGAACGCCGAACGCACAGCGTGAGCTTGGGGGTGACCGTCCCATGGTCCGTGTCCGAGACCTCGATCCCAGCGCATCGCCGCTGGACTACTACGGATCCGAGCTGCGGCAGCTGAGAGAAGAGGCGGGGCTGAAGCAGTCGCAGCTCGGGGACATCGTTTTTTGTACGGGCTCGCTGATCGGGCAGATCGAGACGGCGAGAAAGGTGCCGACCCGGGACTTCTCGGAACGGGTGGACGTCGCGCTGGAGACCCGCGGGGTGTTTTCGCGGCTGGTGGGGTTGGTGCTCCGGAGCCAACTGCCGGCCTGGTTCCAGGCGTATGCCGAGATGGAAGCCAAGGCGGCGTACATCTCCACCTTCCAGCCGCAGCTGGTCTATGGGCTGTTGCAGACGGAGGAGTACGCGCGGGCCGTGCTGGGCGTACGGAAGGGGGGCGACCTCGATGCGAGGGTGGCCGCGCGAATGGATCGGCAGCGCCTCCTGGACCGCGAGAACCCGCCACTGATGTGGGTGGTGATGAGCGAGGCCGTGCTGTACCAGCAGATCGGCGGCCGGGAGGTCATGCGGAACCAACTCGCCCATTTGCTGGCCCTGAAGGAGCGGGAGTGGGTGCAGGTGCAGATCCTGCCCTTTGAGGCGGGCGCCCATGCCGGGCTGCCCGGCTCGTTCACCCTCCTGCGGTTCGACGACGACCCGGACCTTGTCTATACCGAGGACTTTGTCCAGGGCCATATGACGGCCAATCCTCAGGCTCTCAGGGAAGGTTCGCTCCGTTACGATCACCTCCAGGCTGCCGCGCTCTCCGTGGAGGACTCGGCGGCGCGGATCGCCCGCGTAATGGAGGAACGTTATGGACACCAACCAGTACCTGACGGGCGCGCAGTGGCGTAAGTCCTCGTACAGCTCCGACACCGGCGGCGAGTGCGTCGAGTGCGCCCCGCTCGGTGCCACCGCCTGGCGCAAGTCCACCTACAGCTCCGACACCGGCGGCGACTGCGTCGAAGTCGCCGCCCAGCCCTGTCTCGTTGCCGTCCGGGACTCCAAGAACCCCGACGGCCCCGCCTTCACCGTGAGCCCGGAGGCTTTCGCCGCGTTCGTCGGGGCCCTGTCGGCATAGCGCCGGCGCCTAGCGGAGGCGGCCTGTAAGAACACGTTCCAATCTGACCTTCCGTCAGAATGGAACGTGTTCTACCCTGCCGCGCATGGGCATCGGAATCACTGCGGAACAGCGGGAGTTGGCCGAGGCGGTGCGCGGTTGGGTGGCGCGGGTCGTGCCACCCGAGGAGGTTCGCAAGCTGCTCGACAGCCCGCCCCGGGCGGGAGTGCGGCCTGCCTGGTGGGATGCGATGGCCGCGCAGGGCCTGCTCGCCCCGCACCTGGAGGGCGGCACCCTGCTCGACCTCGCCGTGGTGGTGGAGGAGGCCGCCCGGGGCACCCTGCCGGGGCCGTACCTGCCGAGCGCGCTGGCCTCCGTATTGCTGGACCGGGCCGGGGCCGGGGCGGAGGCCGGTGAGCTTGCCGGGGCGCTGGCCGACGGGTCCCGGATCGGGGCCGTGGCACTCGGCCCCGGCAGCCTGACCGCCGTCGCCGTCGAGGGCGGCGGGCACCTGCTCGACGGGACGGCGCCGCCCGTGCTCGGCGCCGGCGAGGCGGACCTGGTGGTCCTGGCCGCCGAGGCCGCGCACGGCACGCTCTGGTTCGCGGTGGACGCCGCCGCGCTGGACATCCGTACGCATGACAGCGCCGACCCCACCCGGCCCACCGCCGAGGTGCGGGCCCGTGGGACGGTCGTCCCGGCCGGGCGGTTGCTGGAGCTCGACGCCGCGCTCGTACGGGACCTCGCCTGCGCCCTGTTCGCCGCCGACGCGTGCGGCACCGCGGCATGGGCGCTGCACACCGCCGCCGAGTACGCGAAGGTGCGCGAGCAGTTCGGCCGGCCCATCGGGCAGTTCCAGGGAGTCAAGCACCTGTGCGCGGACATGCTGGTGCGCGTCGAGCAGGCCCGCGCCCTGGCCTGGGACGCCGTACGGGCCGCCGCCGACGGCGCCCCCGAGGTGCGGGGCATGGTCGCGGCGCTGGCCGCCGGGACCGCGCTCGACGCCGCCTGGTCCTGCGCCAAGGACTGCGTACAGATCCTCGGCGGCATCGGCTTCACCTGGGAGCACGACGCACACATCCACCTGCGGCGGGCCCTGGTCGCCCGGCAGCTGCTCGGCGCCGGGGACGGGCACCGGACGCGGGCGGTGCGGCTGGCCGCGGGGGGCGTGCGGCGGGAGCTGCGGCTGGAGCTGCCCGAGGAGGCGGAGGCGTACCGGGCCGCCGCCCGCGAGGCCATCGGGGACGCCCGCGGGCTGGACCCGGCCGCCGCCCGCCGGGTCCTCGCCCCCACCGGCTACGCCGCCCCCCACCTCCCGCCGCCGTACGGGCTCGGGGCCGGGCCCGTCGAGCAGCTCGTCGTCCAGGAGGAACTGGCGGCGGCCGGGGTGAAGATCGCCGAGCTGGGCATCGCCACCTGGGTGGTGCCCTCGCTGCTCGCCCACGGGACCGCCGAGCAGCAGGAGAGATACCTGCTGCCGACCCTGCGCGGTGACCTCACCTGGTGCCAGCTGTTCTCCGAGCCGGGCGCCGGCTCCGACCTGGCCTCGCTGCGGACCAAGGCCGAACGGCAGCCGGACGGCGGCTGGCTGGTCAACGGGCAGAAGGTGTGGACGAGTTCCGCGCACACCGCCGACTTCGGCATCCTGCTCGCCCGGACCGATCCGGCGGCCCCCAAGCACCAGGGCCTCGGCTATTTCGTGGTCGACATGAAGCGGTCCGCCGGGATCGACCTCCGCCCGCTGAAGGAGCTCACCGGCGAGGCCCTCTTCAACGAGGTGTACTTCGACGAGGTGCGGCTCCCGGCGGACGCCCTGGTCGGGGAGCCGGCCGGGGGCTGGAAGGTGGCTCGCAACACCCTCGGCAACGAGCGGGTCCACATGGCCGGCCAGATGACCTTCGACACCGGCCTGGAGGCGTTGATCGCGCGGTCTGCCGACCTGGACGGGGCGCAGCGGGCCCGCATCGGGGCGCTGGCGGCCGAAGCGCACGCGCTGGCCTGCATCGGGCTGCGGACCACCTTGCAGCAGGTGTCGGGGCTGGAGCCGGGCGCCGGGGCTTCCGTACGGAAACTCGTCCAGACCCCGCACCAGCAGCGGACCGCCGAGCTCGCGCTGGAACTGCTGGGGCCGGCGGGCGCGGTGCGGGAGGGGGTGGGGGAGCGGGCGGTGCACGGGGTGCTGATGTCGCGCTGCCTCACCATCGCCGGGGGCACCACGCAAGTGCAGCTGAACGTCGTCGCCGAGCGGATCCTCGGCCTCCCCAGGGACTAAGGGACTAAGGGACTAAGGGACTAAGGGACTAGGAGTCCTCGCATGAAGTCGTACATCGTGGGCGTCGGCATGACGAAGTTCGAGAAGCCGGAGTCGCGGGACTGGCAGTACTGGGACATGGCGAAGGAGGCCGGTGAGGCGGCGCTCGCCGACGCGGGAGTGACCTACGACCGGGTGGAACAGGTCCCGGTCGGCTACTGCTTCCAGGCGTCGACGGCCGGGCAGCGGGCGGCGTACGAGCTGGGGCTGACCGGGGTGCCGGTCTACAACGTCAACAACAACTGTGCGACCGGGTCGACGGCGCTGATGATGGCGCGGCAGTTCGTGGCGGGCGGGATCAGCGACTGCGTGCTGGCGCTGGGCTTCGAGAAGATGAAGCGCGGGGCGCTCGGCGGAGGCGCCGACGGCGGCGACTTCAAAACCTCACCGGTCGCCCGGCACTACGGGATCATGGCGGCCGGGCACGGCTTCGAGATGTCCCCGCCGACCGCGCAGATCTTCGGGAACGCGGCGCGCGAGCACATGGACCGGTACGGGACGACGGCCGCGCAGCTGGCGGCGGTCGGGGCGAAGAACCACCGGCACTCGGCGAACAACCCGAACGCCCAGTTCCAGGACGTGTACACGGTGGAGGAGATCCTGGCGGCGAAGGAGATCCACCGGCCGCTGACGAAACTCCAGTGCTCGCCGACCTCGGACGGCGCGGCGGCGGCGCTGGTGGTGTCGGAGCGGTTCGTCGTCGAGCACGGGCTGCACGACAAGGCGGTGGAGATCGTCGGACAGGCGATGACCACGGACACCCCCGACTCCTTCTCCTCCGGCTCGTGCATCGACGTGGTCGGCAAACCGATGACGGCCGCCGCGGCGCAGGCCGTGTACGAGCAGTCGGGGCTCGGCATTGAGGACGTGGACGTCATCGAGCTGCACGACTGCTTCTCGGTCAACGAGCTGCTGACGTACGAGGCGCTGGGCATGTGCGAGGAGGGCGCCTCGGGGAAGCTGGTCGAGTCGGGCGCGACCACGTACGGCGGCCGGTGGGTGGTCAACCCCTCGGGCGGACTGATCTCGAAGGGGCACCCGCTGGGGGCGACCGGGCTGGCGCAGGCGGCGGAACTGGCGTGGCAGCTGCGGGGCGCGGCGGGCGCCCGGCAGGTGGCGGGCGCGCGGGTGGGCCTGGCCCACAACATCGGCCTGGGCGGCGCGGCGGTGGTGACGATGCTCCGGCGCGGGTAGGCGGCGGCTCCGGCCGGTCAGACCTCGAGTGCCGGGTCGATGACCGTCTCGCCCATCGAGGCCTGCCGGAGGGCCTGCGCCAGGTCCTCGACCGGGCCGTCGCGGAGGACCAGGCCCGCCGCGCCCGCGGCGAGGGCCGCGTCCAGCAGGCCCGGGTGGGCCGAACCGGCGGTGAGCAGGACCCGGCACTCCGGGTCCTCCTCCGCCAGGGCGGTGACCGTCGGCACCGAGTCGACCAGGGCCACCTGCGGACGCTCGATCGAGGAGGACACCACCTCGATGTCCGGCTGCAGGCCGAGCAGTATCGCCAGGGCCGGGTCGGGCGGGACCAGCAGGACCCGGAGGGACTTGGCAGGACGGTGGTCCCGGGGCATTTCGTCCACGTCGTCAGGGTAGGTCAGGACCGCTCCGGTTGCCTGATCTGACATGACGTCAGGAGTCTTCACAACTACCGGGGCGTGCGTTATACATTCCCTCACCGGAGCAGATAGAACGCGTTCTAGAACGTGTCCGCCGACTCCGGTCCGCATACGACCTCGGTGCGGCCGACGGTGCGGACGGTCGCGCCGAGGTCTTCCAAAGGAACAAGGAGCAGCATCCTCATGCCGATCGATGCCGCAAAGGCCCTTGCCGCCGAACCTCGCCGCAGCGAGATCGAGTGGGACCACAAGGACATCCAGCTCTACCACCTCGGGCTCGGCGCGGGTGTCCCCGCCACCGACCCCGACGAGCTGCGCTACACCCTCGAATCCAAGCTCCATGTGCTGCCCAGCTTCGCGACCGTCGCGGGCGCCGGGATGGCCATGCTCGGCGGGCTCGGCGCACCGGGGATCGAGGTCAACCTCGCGGCGGTGCTGCACGGCGGGCACTCCATCGAGCTGCACCGCCCCATCCCCGTCAAGGGCAGCGCCACCTCCAGCTCCAAGGTTGCCGCCGTCTACGACAAGGGCAAGGCGGCCGTCATCGTGCTCCGCTCCGAGGTCGCCGACGCCGACGGTCCGCTGTGGACCTCCGACGCGCAGATCTTCGTACGGGGCGAGGGCGGGTTCGGCGGCGAACGCGGGCCCTCCGCCAAGGCCGAGCAGCCCGAGCGGGCGCCCGACCGGACCGAGGAGCGGCTGATCCGCGAGGAGCAAGCGCTGCTCTACCGGCTCTCCGGGGACTGGAACCCGCTGCACGCCGACCCCGAGTTCGCCAAGCTGGCCGGCTTCGACCGGCCGATCCTGCACGGCCTGTGTTCGTACGGCATGACCCTCAAGGCCGTGGTCGACACCGTCCTGGGCGGGGACGTGTCCCGGGTTCGGGCCTACCGCACCCGCTTCGCCGGGATCGTGTTCCCCGGCGAGACCCTGCGGATCCGGATGTGGCAGGAGGAAGGCCGCGTCCTGGTGTCGGTGACCGCCGTCGAACGGGACGACGCGCCGGTCCTCGCCGACACCGTCGTCGAACACGGGTAAGGAACACGCGCAAGGACACGCGTAAGACGCGTAAGGACACGCAAGACCGACCGACCCCAAGGAGCCGCACCGTGCGCGCAGCACTGCAGAGCGAGATCGGCCAGGACAAGCTCGAAGTCGTCGACGACATGGAGACCGTGGGCTTCGGCCCCGGCAAGGTGAAGATCCGGATCAAGGCGACCGGGTTGTGCCACTCCGACCTCTCCGCGATGAACGGCGTGCTGCCGCAGCCGGCCCCCTTCATCCCGGGCCACGAGGGCTCCGGCGTGATCACCGATGTGGGCGACGGGGTGACCGCGCACAAGGAGGGCGACCGGGTTCTGGTCTGCTGGCTGCCGCCCTGCGGGCACTGTCCGGCCTGCAAGCGCAACCAGGGGCACCTGTGCCTGGAGAGCTTCGCCAACGTGGCCACGCCCAACTTCCGGCGGTCCGGCGGGGACATCTTCGGCTTCGCCGGCACCGGCACCTTCGCCGAGGAGATGGTGGTCCCGGCCGGGTGCGCGATACCGATCCCGGACGACGTGCCCTTCGACATCGCCGCGCTGATCGGCTGCGGCGTCACCACCGGGCTCGGCGCGGCCATCAACACGGCCAAGGTGGAGGCCGGTTCATCGGTGGCCGTCATCGGCTGCGGCGGGGTCGGGATCTCCGTGATCCAGGGGGCCAAGGTGCAGGGCGCCTCCCAGATCATCGCGGTGGACCCGGTGGCCTCCCGGCGCGAGGCGGCGCTGCGGTTCGGCGCCACCGAGGCGGTCGCCCCGGAGGCCTTCGGCGACGCCAAGAACCGGATCACGGCCGGCGAGGGCTTCGACTACGTCTTCGAGGTGGTCGGCAAGTCCGCCACCACCCAGACCGCGTACGAGATGACCCGGCGCGGCGGCACGGTGTGCGTGGTCGGCGCGGGCGCGCTGGACGACAACTTCCAGATCAACATGTTCTCGCTGTTCTTCGACGAGAAGCGGATCCTGCCTTCCATGTACGGCGGCGGGGACGTGCTGCGGTCCTACGAGCGGACCATCTCGCTCTGGCGGGCCGGCCGCATCGACCTGGCCGGCCTGATCACCCACCGGGTGCAGCTCGCCGAGATCAACGACGCCCTGGACCAGATGCGGACCGGCGTGGCCCTGCGCACCTGCATCGAACTCTGACTCTGACCCCGAGCGGAACGGAAACGGCTTCATGGCACTGCCACTCGATGGACTCTCCGCCGTCGTCACCGGCGCCGGCCGCGGGCTCGGCCGGGCCGAGGCGATCGAGCTCGCCCGGCTCGGCGCGAGCGTGGTCGTCAACGACTTCGGCCAGCCCGGGCGGGACGGCTCTGGTGCGGCCTCGGCCGCACCGGCCGAGGAGGTCGCCGCGGAGATCCGCGCGGCGGGCGGCAAGGCGGTGGCCCACCTCGGTGACGTGGCCGACTTCGACCAGGCCCGCGAGCTGATCGAGCTGGCGGTGAGCAGCTTCGGGAAGCTCGACATCCTCGTCAACAACGCGGGCATCCTGCGCGACCGGATGGTCTTCTCGATGTCCGAGGAGGAATGGGACTCGGTGATCCGGGTCCACCTCAAGGGCCACTTCAACACCACGCACTTTGCGTCCGTGCACTGGCGGGAGCGTTCCAAGGCGGCGGGCGGCCCGGTCTACGGCCGGATCGTCAACACCTCCTCGGAGGCCTTCCTGGGCGGATCGGCCGGCCAGCCGAACTATGCGGCGGCCAAGGGCGGCATCGTGGGCCTCACCACCTCGACCGCGCTCGCCCTGGCGAAGTACGGGGTCACGGCCAACGCGATCTGCCCGCGGGCCCGCACCCGGATGACCGAGGACGTGTTCGCCGGCTTCCAGGTCCCGGAGGCGGGCAAGCTCGATCCGCTGGCCCCCGAGCACGTGGCCCCGCTGGTCGGCTACCTGGCCTCACCGGCCTCGGCCAAGGCCAACGGGCAGCTGTTCGTCGTGCACGGCGGGATCGTGGTGGTCATGGAACGCCCCCGGGTGGCGGCCAAGTTCGACACCTCGAAGGAGGCGTTCTCCTTCGAGGAGCTGGACGAGGTACTCACCCCGCACTACGAGTCCCGCCCGGCGGGCGAGACTTTCGCGGCGGCGGAGGTACTGAGCCTCAAACACGGGTGAATCGTCAGGCCCGGGCGGCGAGGGGGGCCTGTTGCAGGGGGACCGGGCGGGTGACGGCCGGACGCGGTTCGGGGGCCAGCCGGACCGGGGGCGGCGGGGCCTGGGGGATGGTCAGGCCGGCGACGCCGCAGGGGACGTCGGGGGTTGCGTACGGCAGCCTCAGGCGGCCCTCGCGGGTCCACAGGCCGGCGCCGCCCAGCCAGCCCGGCGGCCCGCTCAGCCGGAAGACGCGCCGGTCGGCGGGGCGCCACAGCGCCAGCGCCTCGCCGGCTCCGGCTGCGCCGGGGAGCCGTAGCGCGACCGCGCAGCTCTCCGGCATCAGGGCCTGCCCCGGCTGCACCGCGAACGGCACCGCGGTGGCGCCTTCGGCCCGCAGGCAGTCCGGGAAGCGGACCGGGCGGGAGCTGCCCAGGACTCCCCAGCCGAGCCGCTGTTCGCCGGGGGCGTCCGAGCGGATCAGCAGCAGGCCGCTTTCCGGGTCGGCCAGCAGCAGCCGGTCGTCGCTGGCCTCGGCGATCTGGAGCAGCGGCGAGATCTCGCCGGCGCGTCCCAGGTCCACGGCGATGGCCTTGGTGCGGCCGTCCTGTTCCCGGTCCAGGGCCAGCAGCCGGCCGGTGCGGTCCAGCCAGACGCCGCCCGTGCAGCGGCCCGGGATCCGGGCGACCTGCTGTGGTCCGCCTCCGCCGCCGGCCACCCGCCACACCACGGTGGCGGCGGCCGTCACGGCCAGGGCGTAGGCGCTGCGGCCGTCGGGTGACGGCGGCAGCAGGGAGACGTGCAGGCCTTCGGCGGCCTGGACCGAGCCGAGTGGGAGTTCGCCGGTCCGCGGGCCGGTGGGGTAGAGCAGGGCGAAGGCGTGCCGGTCGGCGACCCGCCGGTGGATCAGCACCCGGCCGTCGGTGAGCGGCAGCACCTCACTGTCCGCCTCTTCGGGCTGCTCCAGCGGCAACGGCACCGCGTAGGGCTCGGGCCCTCCGAGGGTCCAGCGTTCCGGATAGCGGGCGTCTCGGTCCCCGGCGAGCCGGGCGGCGTACGACCCGTCGGCGGCGATCGTGAACGGCGCCGTCCCGGTTTCCACAGCAGTAGCCACAGCACAGGCAGTCATCTGTGCGTCACCTCCGGTGAGGAAGCTAGTTTTCGCACTTCCTGCCGAACAACATGTGCAACGCGGCTTCACACATAAGGGTGGCGGCCCGGCGATTCTCCTGTGAATGGGGAGGCGACTGTGCCATGCCTGCGGCGGCACACCCGCCGAGGCAGCCCCGGCCGCCCAACCCGAGCCGGCCCGGCCGACACCCCGGCCCCTGCCCGGCCCGGCCCCGGCACCGGCACCGGCGCCCGAGGCCGCCCCGGCCGCGCAGCCCGAGCGGCCTGGGCCGGGCCCGGCCGACGCCCCGGCCCGGCCGCGGCCCTGGCCGGCACCCTGGCCCCGCCTCCGGCTTCGGCCCTGGTCGGCGCCCAGGCTCTGACCCCGGCCCCGGCCCCGGCTTTGACGCCGCCTCCGGCGCTGCCGCCGACCGCCTACCCCGAGCCAGCCAGCCCGAGCCGGCTTGGCCGACGCCCCGGCCCCTGCCCGCCCCGGCTCCGGCGCCCGAGGCCGGCCCCGGCCCCGGCCGAGGCCCGAAGCCGACGTCGGCTCCGCGGTCTCGGCGTCACCGCCGCGGTGTGGCCGGGGCGGCAAGGGGCTGGTCCGCGGTGGGTTGGGTGTGGTGGGCGGTAGCCTTGGCCTGTGCCCCGTCTCTCTGAAGTCATCTCTGCGCTCGACGCCCTCTGGCCCCCCGCCCGGGCCGAGCAGTGGGACGCCGTCGGAACCGTCTGTGGTGACCCCGATGCCGAGGTCTCCCGCGTCCTGTTCGCCGTGGACCCGGTCCAGGAGATCGCCGACGAGGCGGTGAAGCTGGGTGCCGACCTCATCGTCACCCACCACCCCCTCTACCTGCGCGGCACCACCACGGTCGCGGCCGACACCTTCAAGGGCCGGGTCGTCCACACGCTGATCAAGAACGACATCGCGCTGCACGTGGCCCACACGAACGCCGACACCGCCGACCCCGGCGTCTCCGACGCCCTCGCCGGCGCGCTCGACCTGCGGGTCGTCGGGCCCCTCGTACCCGACCCCAGCGACCCGGCGGGCCGCCGAGGCCTGGGCCGGATCTGCGAGCTGGACCGCCCCGAGACCCTCCGCGAGTTCGCCGCCCGGGCCGCCGCCTGGCTGCCGCCCACCGCGCAGGGCATCCGCGCCGCCGGCGACCCGGACGCGCTGATCCGTACCGTCGCCGTCAGCGGCGGCTCCGGCGACAGCCTCTTCGAGCAGGTGCGCGCCGCCGGTGTGGACGCCTTCCTCACCGCCGACCTGCGCCACCACCCGGTGTCCGAGGCCCGCGAGCAGAGCCCGCTCGCCCTCGTCGACGCCGCCCACTGGGCCACCGAGTGGCCCTGGTGCGAGCAGGCCGCGGCCCAGCTCGACGCCATCTCCGAGCGCCACGGCTGGGGCCTGCGGACCCATGTCTCGCGCACGGTCACCGACCCCTGGACGGCCCACGCGCCGTCCGCCATCTCACCCTCTATCTCTGGAGCCCCCAACTGAACGCCGAGCCCGCCGACCAGATCCGACTTCTCGACGTCCAGGCCCTGGACACGCGGCTGTCGCAGCTCGCCCACAAGCGCAAGTCGCTGCCCGAGCACGCCGAGCTCGACTCCCTCACCAAGGACCTCACGGCGCAGCGCGACCTGCTCGTCGCCGCGCAGACCGAGGAGAGCGACACCGCCCGCGAGCAGACCAAGGCGGAGCAGGACGTCGACCAGGTCCGTCAGCGCGCCGCCCGCGACCAGCAGCGCCTGGACTCCGGCGCGGTCTCCTCGCCGAAGGACCTGGAGAACCTCCAGCGCGAGGTGGTCTCCCTCGCCAAGCGCCAGGGCGACCTGGAGGACGTGGTCCTGGAGGTCATGGAGCGCCGCGAGTCCGCGCAGGAGCGGGTCGCCGAACTGACCGAGCGGGTCTCCGCCCTCCAGGCCAAGGCCGACGACGCGACCACCCGCCGGGACGCGGCCACCGCCGAACTCGACGCCGAGGTCGCCTCGGTGACCAAGGACCGGGAGGTCATCGTCGGCTCGATCCCCGCCGACCTGATCGCCCTGTACGAGAAGATCCGCGCGAAGCAGGGCGGTGTGGGCGCGGCGAAGCTGTACCAGAAGCGCTGCCTCGGCTGCCAGCTGGAGCTGGACCTCTCCGAGATCAACGAGGTCAAGTCCGCGGCCCGGGACAAGGTCGTCCGGCACGAGAACTGCGGTCGCATCCTGGTCCGTACGGCCGACTCGGGTATCTGATGCGGCTGGTGGTCGAGGCGGACGGCGGGTCCCGGGGCAACCCGGGGCCGGCCGGCTACGGCGCGGTGGTCCTGGACCCGGTCACCGGCGAAACCCTCGCCGAGCGGGCCGAGTTCATCGGCATCGCGACGAACAACGTGGCCGAGTACAAGGGCCTGATCGCCGGACTCAAGGCGGCCAAGGAGCTGTCCGCCGACGCGTCGGTGCTGGTCCGGATGGACTCCAAGCTCGTCGTGGAGCAGATGTCCGGCCGCTGGAAGATCAAGCACCCGGACATGAAGCCGCTCGCCGCCGAGGCCGCCCGGATCCTGCCGGCCTCGCAGGTCCGCTACGAGTGGATTCCGCGGGAGAAGAACAAGCACGCGGACCGGCTCGCCAACGAGGCGATGGACGCGGGCAAGCGCGGCAAGCAGTGGTCGCCGTCCGACTCGGCGGCAGCCCTGGACCGCGGCGCGGCCCGCTCGCTGGCCACCCCGCCGCCGTCCGGCCCGCCCGGCGACCACGCAGCCGGCGCGGCAGCGGCCCGCGCAGCTCTTGCCGGTGCCGGTGCCTCCGGCCGTACGCGGACCGCTTCCGGTACGGCCGTCCAGGCCGAAGCCGCCTTCGCCGAGGCGGAGGGCGCCCTGTTCGGCGCGGCAGCGGCAGCCGCCGCGACGGACCTGGACCGGGATGCGGCTCGGGCGGCCGGGGCGCAGGTGCCCGGGGTCGCGAACGGGATCGGGACCGGGGCCGGGGCCCCCGCGGCGGGCGCCTCGCCCGGTGTCGGCTGGGCCGCGCCCGATCTCGGGACGCCCGCCACCTTCGTGCTGCTCCGGCACGGCGAGACCGCGCTCACCCCGGAGAAGCGGTTCTCCGGCAGCGGCGGTACCGACCCCGAGCTGTCCCCGGCCGGGCGCCGCCAGGCCGAGGCCGTCGCCGCGGCCCTGGCCGCCCGTGGCACCGTCCAGGCCGTCGTCACCTCCCCGCTGCGCCGCTGCCGGGAGACCGCCCAGGCGGTCGCCGACCGGCTCGGCCTGCCGGTGACGGTCGAGGACGGCCTGCGCGAGACCGACTTCGGCGCTTGGGAGGGCCTGACCTTCGCCGAGGTCAAGGACCGCTTCCCGGCGGACCTGCAGGCCTGGCTGGACTCCCCGAAGGCCGCCCCGACCGGCGGCGGCGAGAGCTTCAGCCAGGTCACCCGCCGGGTCTCGGCCGCCCGTGACCGGCTGCTGACCGCCCATGCGGGCCGTACGGTCCTGCTGGTCAGCCATGTCACCCCGGTGAAGACCCTGGTCCGGCTGGCCCTCGGCGCCCCGCCGGAATCCCTGTTCCGGATGGAACTGGCCGCGGCCTCCCTCTCGGCGGTGGCCTACTACGCCGACGGCAACGCCTCGCTGCGCCTGCTCAACGACACCTCCCACCTGCGATAAGAGCGGGAGAACGGGAGAGCGGGCGAAATGGCTCGGGCCCCGCACACATCGTGTGCGGGGCCCGAGCCATGTCTGGCGCAGAACAACCCGAGCTGTACGCCGGGTTCTGTCACCCGGTGACCTCGCGGTCGCCGGGGAGACGGCCATCCATCTAGGACCGGTGTTGCCACCGGCCTCGTGCGGTCTACCCGCGGACTCGGGCGGGCAGCCCTCGATCGTCCGCGCAGGGCCCTCCGAGGAGGACCCCTCTTGACCTTGCTCCGGGTGGGGTTTACCTAGCCGCCTGGGTCACCCCAGGCGCTGGTGGTCTCTTACACCACCGTTTCACCCTTACCGAAGGCCGTGAGGCCCCCGGCGGTCTGTTTTCTGTGGCACTGTCCCGCGGGTCACCCCGGGTGGGCGTTACCCACCACCCTGCCCTGTGGAGCCCGGACGTTCCTCGGCAGGGCCGAAACCCTGACGCGGCCGTCCGCTCGCGTTGTTCTGCGAACGACCATGCTACCCGGCACGGCGGCGCGGCTTGACCTTGACGCAACGGCAACGTTTCTACTGAACTCATGCGGATCGGAGAAATCGCCGCGCTCGTCGGGGTCACCACCCGGGCGATCCGGCACTACCACCACGTCGGACTGCTCCCGGAGCCGGAGCGCCGCGCCAACGGATACCGGGCCTACACGGTCCGGGACGCCGTGCTGCTGGCCCGGGTCCGGCGGCTGACCGAGCTCGGGCTCAGCCTGGACGAGGTCCGGGACGTCCTCGCCGACGACGCCGGCCGCGAGCTGGCCGACGTACTGGCGGAACTGGATGCGGACCTGGCCCGGCAGGAGGCGGAGATCCACGAGCGCCGGCGGCGGCTCGCGGTACTGCTGGCCGCGCCGCCCGGCGAGGTGGAACCCGTCTCGCCCGCCCTGGCCGCGCTGCTCGCCCGGGCGCCGGAGACCGGTTCGGTGACGGCCCGCAAGGACCGGGAGCACCTGGAGCTGCTCGACGCGACGGGCGAGGGCGAGGGCGTGTACGCGCTGCTCGCCCCGCTGGCCGCCGACCCCGCGGTCCTCGCCCTGTACGAGCGGCTCGACGAGCTGCACGGCGCGGCGGTGGACGACCCGCGGATCCCGGCCCTGGCCCGGGACCTGGTGGCGGCCGTACCGGACGAGGTGTTCGCCGGGATCCCGGCCGACGGCGGCCCGGTGGCCCCGGGCTTCAAGGAGGCCCTGCTGGCCGAGTACAGCCCCGCTCAGGCAGAGGTCGTCCGGCGGGTCATGGAGGCGTTCATGGAAAGGGGACGGGGATGAGCGGGCTCCGTGCGGAGGTCCGGGCCGCGGTCCGGACCGCGGTCCAGGCCGTGGTGCCGGTGCAGGTGCGCCGGCTGCTGGTGCACGAGCGGAGGGCCGTTGCCTCGCTGGGGCTGTGGATCGCGCGGCGCCGGCACGGGCTCGGGAAGGGCGATCTGGCCGCCCCGTACACGGAACCGCAGACGGCGATGATGTACGGGATGGTCTTCGTCTCGGTGATCGAGACCGTGGCCCTGGCCTATCTGATTCCCTGGCCGGCCGTGCACCGCGTGGCGCTGGTGCTCGACGTCTACGGGGTGCTGCTCGTGCTCGCGATGCACGCCGCCTGCGTGACCCGGCCTCATCTGGTCCGCGCCGACGGGGCGTTGCGGGTGCGGTACGGGGCCCTGTTCGACCTGGATGTCCCGGCGGACGCGATCGCCTCGATCCGGGTCGAGCGGCGCTTCCCCGAGGGCCGGCTGGTGCAGCTCGGCGAGAACGGCGTACTGGATCTGATCGTGGGCAGCCAGACCACGGTCTCGGTGGAGCTGACCCGGCCGCTGCCCTTCGTCCGGCCGCTGGGCGCACGCGGCGAGGCAACCGGCCTGCGCTTCCACGCCGATGACCCGGCCGCCCTTGTCGCGGCGGTGCGGGCCGGCCGGGAGGCCGCTACGGCAGGGTGAAGAGGACCTTGTCCTCTTCGGAATGTGCGGGGTCCGCCCGCTCGAGGGTGACCCGGACGCTCTCGCCGAGCACGAGATCCCGGTCCGAGGTCACCTTGCCGATGACGGCGGGGTCCGCCAGGTGCACCTGGCCCTCGTGCGGCTTGTTGAACTCCTTGTCGGTGTTGATGACCGTGGCGCCGAAGACCTCGCCCACCCGGTTCTTGAGCATCGCGGCCTCGGCCAGGTCCACGGAGCGCCGGTCCGCTCTGCTCCCCTTCCCCCGCGTCATGTCGCACGGCAGGCCGTACAGGGCCGTGAGCACCCAGTCCGGCGGTGCCTGGTCCGCGCAGGAGGCCACGCACAGCTCGCCGGTGTACCGGTCGATCAGGCGACGCAGCGGAGCCGTGCAGTGCGTGTACGGGGCCGCGATCGCCGCGTGGATCGTGTGCTCGGGGATGTGGTGGTCACGGAAGGGCGTGTACTCCGCTTTGAGCAGCATGGCGGTGGCCTCGCTGAGGAAGGCCATGTGCTTCTGGTTGTCGGGATTCAGGGAGCGGACCAGGTCGGCGTACGAGACATGGTGCAGCCAGTCGATGCCCAGGGTCCGGGCGATCTGGCGCACGCGGTCGACCACGTTGTTCTTGGCCGGCTTCTGGGTCCGCAGGATCCCCGTACCGCTGTCCAGCATCATCCGGGCCGCGGCCATCCCGGTCATCAGGGAGATCTGCTCGTTCCAGCCCTCCACGGGCAGCGATGCCACGTAGGTCAGCCGGAACGATCCGGCATCGAGGGTGACCTCCTGATCGGGCAGGGTCACGGAGACGCCGCCGCGGGCGATCTCGACGGCTTCCCGCAGCTTGCCGATCTCGCGCAGCAGGGTGACGGACTCCTCGGCGGTACCGGCGTCGATGTCCTGCTGGACGCCCGCGTAGTTCAGCTTGGCCCGGCTGCGGACCAGGGCCCGCCGCACGTGGGAGTGCGTGACCTCGCCGGCGGCGTCGAGGTCGTGCTGCCACAGCAGGGCGGGGACGGTCCGGTCCGGCAGCAGGCTGCCCGCGCCCTCGGAGATCACGGGCGGATGCAGGGCCACCTTGCCGTCGGGGAAGTACAGCGTCTCGACCCGCTCGTGGGCCTCGGCGTCCAGCGCGCCGCCGGGCGTGACGAAGGCGGCCACATCGGCGATGGCGTAGTGGACGCGGAAACCGCCGCCGGGCCGCCGCTCCAGGTACATGGCCTGGTCGAGGTCCTTCGACGACGGCGGGTCGATCGTGAAGAACGGCAGGTAGGTGGCGTCCTCGTCGGGCAGGTGGGGCGCGGCCACGGCCGCATCGGCCGCTTCGAGCACATGCGCCGGGAAGGCCGGCGGGACCTCCAGCTCCGTCCGGAGTTGCTTCAGGGCCGTGCGCAGGGCGGCCTCGGCGTCGGCGGACAGGTGCATGGGGTGACGGGGCATGTTCCGAGCGTAGGTCGGCGGCAGGGGAGCGGCGCGGCGAGCGGGGCCGGGGGAGGCCGCGGGAGGGGAAGGGTGCCCGCGGGAGGGCCTAGGCTGGCGTGTCGGGGCCGCACCCCCGCGTTCGTACGCGAAGAAGGAGAACCACCGTGCTCGTGCTGCTGCCGCCGTCCGAAGGAAAGGCCGCCGGCGGCTCCGGCGCACCCCTGAAGCCCGAAGGGCTCTCGCTGCCGGGGCTGGCCGCGGCGCGGGCCGCGGTCCTCGAGGAACTGGTCGAACTCTGCACGGGCGACGAGCTCAAGGCCCGCGAGGTGCTCGGGCTCAGCGAGGGCCTGCGCGGCGAGGTCGCCAAGAACGCGGAACTGCGCTCCGCGGTCGCCCGCCCGGCCGGGGAGATCTACACCGGTGTGCTCTACGACGCCCTGGGCCTGGCGGACCTGACCCCGGCGGCCAGGACCCTCGCGGAGGAATCGCTGCTGGTCTTCTCCGGCCTGTGGGGAGCGGTGCGGATCACCGACCGGATTCCGTCCTACCGCTGCTCGATGGGCGTGAAGCTGCCCGGGCTGGGCGCGCTCGGCGCCCACTGGCGTACGCCGATGGCCTCGGTGCTGCCGGCGGCGGCCGGGGACGGGCTGATCCTGGACCTGCGGTCCTCCGCGTACGCGACGGCGTGGAAGCCGAAGGGGGAGCCGGCCGGGCGCACGGCGACGGTGCGGGTGCTGCACGCACAGCTGGTCGACGGGGTGGAGAAGCGCTCGGTGGTCAGCCACTTCAACAAGGCGACGAAGGGCCGGCTGGTACGGGACCTGCTGCTGGCCGGGGCGAACCCGGCCACCCCGGCCGAACTGGTCGCGGCCCTGCGGGACCTGGGCTACGTGGTGGAGGCGCAGGCCCCGGCGAAGCCGGCCAAGCCGTGGGCCCTGGACGTGGTCGTCACCCAGATCCACTGACGTCCGGCCGCCCTCTGCCTGTGGTCAGCGGGCAGAGGGCGGCCGGACGTGGTCAGCGGCTGAGGGGCCAGGCGATGGCGGCGGCCGGGTCGTGGTCGGCCGAACCCGCGTACAGGGCGCACGCGTCCGTGAGGGTCTCCAGCAGGGTCAGCGGGTCCGGGAGCGGGTGCTCCATGCCGCGCAGCCAGGAGACGGACAGGTCACCGGGGAGCGCGGCCGGCGGGACCAGCACATAGCTGCCGCGGCAGTGCCAGCGCAGGCCCGGGTGTTCGTCCATGGTCTCGGGGTGGCAGTCCAGCTCGCACGGCCACCACTCGTCCTCGTCCTCGGGGGTGCCGCGGGTGGCCGTGAAGAACAGCATCCGGGCCTGGCCGGCCGGTCCGCCGACGCCGGATTCGGCGACCGGGCCGACGGAGATCCCGGCGGCGAGCAGCCGCTGCAACGCGTCGTGGCCGGCCTCCAGCGGGACGTCCAGGACGTCGTGGAGCATGCCCGTCGCGGTGATGAAGTTGGCCTGGGGCTGGTTGCGTGCCCAGCGCTCGATCTGCGCGCGGTCGGTGGTCGACTGGGTCTGCCAGGCGAAGGACAGGGGATGTCGTGCGGGGGTGGGACACCCGATGCGATCGCACGAACACCGGTATCCGGCGGGATGGGCCGCGGGGGCCAGCGGCAGGCCCGCGGCGGCCACGGCGAGCAGCAGCGCCTCGCGCTCGCGTGCGGGATCCTCGGCCTCGGGTTTCCGCCGGCGCAGCCAGCGGGAAATCCTGCTCTGCTCACCGCGTTTGAAGCGGCCGGACTCTGACCCCATGTATCCCCTCAACCTCACCGTTGGCCCCGGCAGTCCTTCACATGCTCCCACCATCCTGCGCCCCGGGTGACCGTACTCCTCAACCGGGGGCCTTCGGCCGAATGGGCGAGGGCCGCCATAAACCGGCACATAACCGCACTTCTCGAGCGGGTGGTTCCGGCCGGGGAGGGGCGGTGACTTTGCTCACCGGGGGTGCCGGGCGGCTAGCGAGGGGCGGTCACCGAGGGGTCACCGGGGGGCGAGGCCGGCCAGGACCCGGTCCACCAGCGCGTCGGTGAACGCGTGCGTGAGCGGAGCGGTCCGCAGTAGCCACCGGTACGTCAGCGGCCCGAGCAGCATCTCCACCGCCAGCCGCAGATCAGTGTCCTCGGCGAGCTGGCCGGCCTCCCGGGCCACCCGCAGTCGCTCCTCGTACAGGGCGAGCTGAGGCTCCAGCAGCTGCTCGGTGAAGCGGGCCCCCAGCTCCGGGTCGGTGGCCCCGGCGGCCGTGAGGGCCCGGGCCGGCGCTTCGTACTTCTCGTCGTTGAACTCGTCGACCGTGGCGCGGAGCACGTACTTGAGGTCGGCCGCGAGGTCCCCGGTGTCCGGGAACCCGGTCCACTCGCCCTCCTCCGCCGCGTCCCCGGCCAGCGCGAGCGAGGCGTCCAGCAGCACCGCCGCCTTCGACGGCCACCACCGGTAGATCGTCTGCTTGCCGACCCCGGCCCGGGCGGCGATGGCCTCGATGGTCAGCTTGTTGTAGCCGACCTCGCCGACCAGGGCGAGCGCCGCGTCCAGAATGGCCCGGCGGGAGCGGTCGCTGCGACGCGAAGCGTCAGGAATCTTCCCCATGCTCCCAGCCTATCAATCCGAGACGTCTCGTCTCCGGCTGCTTGAGAATCCCATGGTCAGGTAAACCACCCGAACAGTTCACTGCATGGTGCCGCTTGAGGAGAGACGATTCTCTTCACCATCTTCGTGAGGAGCCTTCTTTGCGCAGAGACGCCACACCCCGGCGGTACCTGATGTGCCCACCCGTGCACTTCGAGGTCACGTATTCCATCAACCCGTGGATGGACCCCACGAAACCGGTGGACCTGCCCCTCGCACTCACCCAGTGGGAGGACCTCCGCGACCGCTACCGCTCGCTCGGCCACACCGTCGAGATCCTCGAACCCCGGCCGGACCTGCCCGACATGGTGTACGCGGCGAACGGTGCGACCGTGGTCGACGGCCGTGTCCTGGGCGCCCGGTTCGCCTTCCCGGAACGCGCCGCCGAGGCCGAGGCGCACCTGGACTGGTTCCGGGCCCACGGCTATGCCGAAGCCGATGTCCACGAGCCCTCCCACATCAACGAGGGCGAGGGCGACTTCGCGGTCACCGAGAGCTGGCTGCTGGCCGGCCGGGGCTTCAGGTCCAGCCCGCTCTCGCACGACGAGGCGCAGGAGTTCTTCGGCCGCCCGGTGATCGGCCTGGACCTGGTCGACCCCCGCTACTACCACCTGGACACGGCGCTGAGCGTGCTCGACGGCGATGAGGTCATGTACTACCCGGAGGCCTTCTCGCCGGGCAGCCGGGCGGTGCTGCGGCGGCTCTTCCCGGACGCCCTGATCGTCAACCAGCAGGACGCGGCGGTGCTGGGCCTGAACGCGGTCTCGGACGGCCGGCACGTCATGCTCCCACAGGCGGCGACCGGGCTGTTCGAACCCCTGCGGGCCCGCGGCTTCGAGCCGATCGGCCTGGACCTGGGCGAACTGCTCAAGGGCGGCGGCAGCGTGAAGTGCTGCACGCTGGAGCTCCGCGAGTGAGCTGAGCCGAGCTGAGCTGAGCGAGCTGAGCTGAGCCGCGCGGAACCGTGCCTACGGTCTGCCGTCGGCCGGGGTGTCAGTCCCCGGCCGGCGGCGGCCAGGCGTCGCCCCACTCGGCGTCCCGCGCCGCCCGGTAGGCCTCGCCGTGCCGCTTGCTCACCGTGGTCCGGCCGAGGCCCTCCGACTCCGGACCGCACAGGTCGAGCAGGACCAGACCCTTGCGGATCTGCGGCTTCCGGGTGATCCGGGAGGCCGCCGGGGCCACCGGGAACCGGACCGCCGCCACATAGCTGAACTTCTCGTCCTCGTACGCCAGCGAGCCGCCCTTCACCTGCCGGTGCAGGGAGGACCGGCTGACCCGGGCCGAGAAATGGCACCAGTCCTCGCCCGGCACGATGGGACAGGTCCCGTCGTGCGGGCACGGCGCCGCCACCGTGAACCCGGCCGCGATCAGCGCGTCCCGGGCCTCCCGGATCCGCAGGTAGCCCTCCGGGGTGCCCGGCTCGATGACGACCACGGCCTGCCCGGTCCGGGCCGCCTCGGCCACCACGGCCCGCCGCGCCTCCGCGGTGAGTTCGCCCAGTACGTACGAGACGGTGACCAGCTCCGCCTCCGGCAGCGCGAGCCCCGCCCCGATGACCGCCTTCCGCCACTCGGCGCCGCGCAGCACCGCGGAACCGGCACCGGCCGCCAGCTCCCGGCCCAGGGCCAGAGCGGGCTCCGCCCAGTCCAGCACCACGGTCTCGCGCGGCCCTTCCCAGGTGGCGTCCACCGCCCAGGTGGCCGCCCCCGTCCCGCCGCCCACGTCCACGTGCGAGGCGGGCGCCCAGTTGGGCGCGGCGGCGGCCAGCCCGGCCAGGGCCGCCCGTACCGCCTCGAAGGTGGCCGGCATCCGGTACGCCGCGTACGCCGCCACGTCCGAGCGGTCCCGCAGCACCGGGGCGTCCGTCGGGGTGCGCCCCCGGTAGTTGCTGATCAGCCGCTCCACCGCGGCGGCGGCCTGCTTCGGCGGCAGCCCGTCGAGCAGACCGGCCAGGGCGGCCCGCAGGCTCTCGGCGGTGGTGGGTTCGGACGGGGCCGGGGCGAAGGCGTTCACCTGCGAAGTTTACGGCGCCGGCGGGGTGGGCTGGGGCGTCTGAGTCGGCTGGGTCGTGACCGCAGCCTGCCGCCAGGGCCGGCACATGCCCGCGAAGCAGGCCACGGCCAGTAGCGCGCACACCAGCTGCACCACGGCCATCGGCACCGCCGTGTCCTCCCCGGCGATCCCCACCAGCGGCGAGGCCACCGCGCCCACCAGGAAGGAGGAGGTGCCGAGCAGGGCCGAGGCGGAGCCGGCCGCGTGCGGGGTCCGCATCAGCGCCTGCGCGTTCGTATTGGGCAGCACCACGCCCATGGCGGACATCAGGACGAACAGCCCGGCCGCGACCGGCGTCAGCCCGACCTTCCCGAACACCCCGGTCGACATCAGCAGCAGCGCAGCCGCGGCCACCGTGATCACGGCCAGGCCCACGGCCAGCACCTTGTCCAGGCTGACCCGGCCGACCAGCAGCTTGCCGTTGATCTGGCCGGCGGCGATCAGCCCGACCGAGTTCAGGCCGAACAGCAGCGAGAAGGTCTGCGGGGAGGCCCCGTAGATCTCCTGGATCACGAACGGGGAGGCCGAGATGTAGGCGAAGAGGGTCGCGAAGGCGAAGCCGCCCGCCAGGGTGTAGCCCGCGAACACCCGGTCGGCGAGGAGCCCGCGCATGGTGCGCAGGGCCGCGCCGACCCCGCCGGTCTGGCGCCGCTCGGGCGGCAGGGTCTCGCCGAGCCCGCGCCACATCACCACGGTGAGGACCGCGCCGATGGCGGCCAGGACGAGGAACACGCCGCGCCAGTCGGAGAAGCGGAGCACCTGGCCGCCGATCAGCGGGGCGATGATCGGGGCCACGCCGGATATCAGCATCAGGGTGGAGAAGAAGCGGGCCATCTCGACGCCGTCGTACAGGTCGCGGACGACGGCCCGCGCGATCACGATCGCGGCTGCCCCGGCCAGGCCCTGGACCAGCCGGAAGGCGATGAGCAGCTCGGCGGTGGGGGCGAGCGCGCAGACGGCGGTGGCCAGCACGTACATGACCATGCCGATGGTCAGGGGGCGCTTGCGGCCCCACTTGTCGCTCATCGGGCCGATCACCAGCTGCCCCAGGGCCATGCCGGCGAGGCAGGCGGTGAGGGTCAGCTGGATGGTCGCGGCCGGGCTGCGGAGGGAGGTGGTGACCTCCGGCAGTGCCGGCAGGTACATGTCCATGGACAGGGGCGGGAGGGCGCTGAGCCCGCCGAGGATGAAGGTGACGAGCAGGCCGGTGCGGCGCGCCGCGGCGGTGGAGCCGGAAGGGGTGGAAGGGGCGGGTGTGGGGACGGTGGCGGAGGAGGATGCCTCGGTGGGGCCTCTCTCTGGCATGGACGGCTCCAGTCTTCTCATCGTCTCTTCGCACCCCTGGCCGACCCATGTTCTCAGCTGTCGGAACGTCCCGGGTCCTGCGCGCGGTGTGACGTACTCTCCGGCCTCATGAACGCAAGCGGGAACAAGATCGCTGTTGTGACCGGTGCCGGTTCCGGCATCGGCCGTTCCGTCGCCCTGGCGCTCGCCGAGGCGGGCTGGTCGCTGGCCGTTGCCGGCCGCCGGACGGAACCGCTGGTGGCCACCGCGGCGGCGGCCGGGCCCTCGGCCGAGGTGCTGTGCGTACGGGCGGACGTCAGCGATCCGCAGGACGTGGCCGCGCTCTTCGCCGCCACCCGGGAGCGCTACGGGCGCCTCGACCTCCTCTTCAACAACGCGGGCACGTTCGGCCCGGCCGGGGTCCCGCTGGAGGACATCGGGTACGAGGAGTGGAAGCAGGTGGTGGACGTCAACCTGACCGGGGCGTTCCTGTGCGCGCAGGCGGCCTTCCGGATGATGAAGGAGCAGGACCCGCAGGGCGGCCGGATCATCAACAACGGCTCCATCTCGGCGCACGTGCCGCGGCCGAACTCAATCGCCTACACGGCGACCAAGCACGCCATGACCGGCCTGACGAAGTCCCTCTCGCTCGACGGCCGTCCGTACCGGATCGCCTGCGGCCAGATCGACATCGGCAACGCGGCCACGGAGATGACGGAGCGCATGCAGACGGGCATCCTGCAGGCCAACGGGCAGCTGGCGGTGGAGCCGGTGATGGACGCGGCGGACGTGGCCGGCACGGTCCGCCACATGGCGGAACTCCCGCTGGAGGCGAACGTGCAGTTCGCAACGGTCATGGCCACGGCCATGCCATACATCGGCCGCGGCTGAGGGGGCGGGGGCTCCGGGCGGGGGCCCGCTCCGTCGCCCGTGCGCGGGTGTACGGGGCTCCTGGCGCGGGCCCGCTCCGTCGCGTTGCTCGGGTGCACGGGGCTCCCGGCGCGGGCCCGCTTTCTTGCCCCCCTCTCGGGACCGGGGCGGGGCGGGGTGTCCCGCCCGCCCCCCGCAGGCTTCGGTCGGACGGAGTCCGGTGGCGGGGCGGGGACCTTCGCCTCCGCTGGACGGAGCCCAGAGCCGGAGCCGCGGCTCCGGGGCCCGCAGCGCGGGCCTGCTGGCCGGTTGAGCGGAACCCCGCCCTGCCGACCACGCGCGCTCGGGCGCGGGCTCCGGGGCAGAGCCCCGGTTTCGGGAAAGGGCGGGGCCAGGGGTTGGGCGCTTTCTCCTGGACGGGATCAGGTGGTGTCCGGGGGCTGCCCGTCAGTCCCAGTGTCGTTCCGTGTCGGCCGTCGGCCTCAAGGGCGCTCCTTCGTCGCGTCGCTTCGCGATTCCGCTGCGCTCCACCCTTGACCCCGCCGTCCGCCCCGGAAAGACAAGGACTGTCGGGAAGCCCCCGGGGGGAGGGCCGGCATGGGGGACGTGTCCCAGATGCGGCCATGCCCAAGGGGCTGAGCAGCGGCTGCCGCCCGACCGGCCGCCCTTGCGGGCGGAAAGCTCCGCTTCCCCGAAGCCCGAACCTGTTTGGCGGGGCGGAGCCCCCGGTCGCAGCAGATCGCTACGCACTCCGGCTGGTTTGGTGGCTCGCGGCCGTCCTTGCGGGCGGAGAACTCGGTTTCGCCGAAGCCCGGGCGCATTTGGCCGAGCGGAGCCCCAAGGCGCCCCACATCGCCGCCCACTCCGGCCGGTTTAGCGTCCCAAGACCGCCCCACCAGCCATCCGGAGGTAGGTGTAAGGCGGCGGGCGGATCGTTTGTGGCTGGACGTCGAATGGCGGGGAGACGGAACTCGGAGCAGGGTCAGCGGCCGAGCGCGTAGCCGAACGGGCTGCCGGCCGGGAGGGAGCTGAAGGTGCCGGCGAAGAGGTTGCGGGCACCGGTGGTCGTCGGGCCGGTGGCCGAGCCGCGTACGAAACTCACCATGCCGTCCCCGTAGTACGGCCACTCCGTGCTCGTGTTGTTCTCACCATTGGCGGAGACGGTCAGCTCGGCCAGCTTGTCCTTCGTGTAGTCCACGAGGCCGACCTGGTAGCCGAACTTGTCGTGGGTCTCCGAGACACCCGGCATCCCTGCCGTGTCCTGGGTCAGGAGCATTCCGCCGGTGGCCGTCACGATCCCCGTTGCGCTGCCGCGCAGCACGGTGACCGAGCCTGCGTCCTGGATCGTGCCCTGGTCCTCGCCCATGGCTCCGATGGCGAGTTCCGGGTGCCCGTCCCCGGTGACGTCGCCGATCGCGACGGACGAGCCGAACTTGTCGTAATCCTCCGCGACTCCCGGCACTCCCGCGGTCGACTGCGTGATCACCTTCTGGGGCTCGTCGGTGATGCCGCCGACGCGGCCCTTGTAGATGGCCACCTCGCCGCCGGGCGCTTCGAACTCGTTGGTCGGGCGGCCGATCACGATCTCGGCCTTGCCGTCCTTGTCCAGGTCCCCGACGGCCGCGTCGCTTCCGCCCTGGTACGGGCCCCCGGGCCACCAGGTCGCGGAGCCGTCCAGCTTGCCCTTTGCGCCGTGGTAGACACCGAACATCGGCACACCGCCCAAACCCGTGTACTGGAACACGACATCGTCGCGCCCGTCCCCGTCCACGTCACCGGCAGCCAGACCGTGCGTGCCGAACGTGGTGGCGTCCGTCGTGCGCGTCAGCGTCGTGGCGGAGGCCGCCACGGTGAAACGACGCATACCGCCTTCGGGCGTCGACCGTTCGGTTGCCACGACATCGGGACGGCCGTTGCCGTCCATGTCGGCCGCCGTGACGGCCAGGCCCAACTGTTTGGTGGTCCCCATCAGGCGGGAGGCCTTGGCAAGACCCATGGGGCTGCCGAAGAGGACCGTCACCGATCCGGGCGCCTGGTCGAGGGCGACCGCGCCGACGCGGTCCCAGGGGGCGCCCACGGCCAGGTCGGAGAAACCGTCGCCGTTGAAGTCGCCGACGGCCAGGGAATATCCGAAATAGTCGTTGCTGTCGGGATCACCCGGGATGCCCGTGCTCGACTGGGTGATCACCCTGCGCTGGGCGGTGACCAGCCCGTCCGGGCCGCCCGGCATGACCGCCACATAGCCGGCGCCTGCCTTGCCGCCGACCGCCGCCCCGGGGGCACTGGTGACGAAGTCGTTGTACCCGTCCCCGTTGAAGTCGCTCTTGTGTACACCCGACGCGTCGGCCGCGGCGGCAGGACCCGCCGAAACCACCGTTGCCGCGACCGCGAGCACCGCCCATCCCTTGCGTATCCGCACAATCCCACCTGATCTGTTCGACGTCCGCCTACCGGCAGTGCGGACAGACTGTAGGGCACCGGTTCCGGCCGATTGCCGCCGACCCCTGTGCGGCCACGGCCATCCGTCAGCCGCCTGACGACCTGTGTCAGAAGTGGCAGTTGGCGGCCTATGTTCGACCATGGGCGGCCCGGGGACGCCGAGGCGGCCGGAGCACGTAGTGGCCGATGGGGCGGGGGCCCGGGCACGCTCCGTCGCGTTGCGCGCGTGTACGGGGCTCTTGGCGCGGGCCCGCTTCTTCGCCCCCCTCTCGGGACCGGGGCGGGCGGGTTTCCCGCCCGCCCCCTGCGGGCTTCGGCCGGACGGAGTCCGGTGGCGGGGTGGGGTACTTCGCCTCCGCTGGACGGAGCCCAGAGCCGGAGCCGCGGCTGCGGGGCCCGCAGCGCGGGCCGGCCGACCCGCTGGGGCGGAGCCCCCCACACGGTGGAGCCGCGATCAGGTACTGCGGGAGGGGGGTGGGGGACGGCCTGCCCGGGCTGTGGCCTCATCCGGTTGCGGGGCGGGGTCCGAAGGGTGCTGGGTTTCGCTTGAACGGAATCAGGTGTCCGGGGGCTGCCCGCCAGTCCTCACTGTCCTTCCGTGTCCGTCCGGTCCCTCAAGGGCGCTCCTTCGTCGCGTCGCTTCGCGATTCCGCTTCGCTCCACCCTTGACCGACCGGCCGGCCCCGGAAAGACAAGGACTGTCGGGAAGCCCCCGGGGGGAGGGCCGGCATGGGGGACGTGTCCCAGATACGGCCGAATCCGGGAGAGCGGGGCGGCGGCTGCCGCCCGACCGGCCGCCCTGTCGGGCGGAAAGCTCCATTTCCTCGAAGCCCGGGCCCATTTGGCCGACCGGAGACCCAGGGCGCCCCAAATCGCCACGCGCTCCGGCTGGTTTAGCGTCTCCGGACCGGCCGTGGCTGGACATAAGCCGCCAACGACCGTTATTCGCTCCGGCCGTCTCAGCGTCTGCGGACCATCCGTGGCCGGATACAGGACCCGACCGACCACCGTGGATTCTGGTGGTCTGGCGGCTATAGGGCGGTCCCCCCTCAGACTTGCCGGCCTCCTGGCGACGGAAGCGCAGCCGTCGGACACCAGTCAGGAGGCATTGCGCAGTGGTGTCCGTTCCCATGCGCGCGCAGCAGCCAGGTTTGCTGCGGTGCCGACGAGAGCGTAGGTGTATCCGTCCCACTGTTGCAGGAGTCGGGCTTCATCGGGCCGAAGGTGAGCGGCCCCGCCGTTCACCGGTCTGTGTCGCCGGGAGATGCCCATCGGCGGCCGACGCCGCTCCTCGAACGCGGCCAGTGGGTCCGTCGGATCCGACTCGGGCAATGACTGCGATTCTGAAGGTGTTCCGGGGCGGCGGTGTCTGCCCAAGGTGGTCACCTCCTCTGGCCCGTCGGCACGCTCATTCCCGGGCTGTCCAACCACGGAGTATGCCGTCCGTCGGGGTGATCGTCATGCCGTACCGGTCAATGGTGGGCCTGCCCGCATCCTGCCACCAGCTGTGGGCCGTGGCGACCTCGTCCCAAAGGCGGCGTGGGCCGTACCGTTTGGGCAGGTCATGCCACTGCACGCGGTCTGTACCCGGTGCAGAATCCCGTTGATCACTTGTCGGTGATCCCGCCACCGGCCGCAACGACCATTACTGAATGGCAGGAACGGCCGAAGCCGCTCCCATTCGGCATCTGTCAGGTCACCCCGCCCCATGACCGCGTGAACGACTGGGCAATGGAGTAGTCACGTGATCAGCTGGACAGCGACAACCTTGTCGGCCTCGGCCACCGGGGTCGCGTGGTCATCGTTTGGAACGGCTGACATCACTTGGTGCGCGGCCCGCGAGCCAGACAGCGATCCGCTCCTGCAACTCGCGGTCGGAGCTGTCCTTCCACGACGCGAACCATTCCAACTGCCGCAGGATGTTCGCCGAGCGGTCCGGGTGGCCCACCGCGACTACGTCGACGCCCCTCTCACCCGTCGAGCAACTGAGGTACACGCTGCTGTCGAGCGCCATCATGCCGAAGCCCGGATGGCCCGCGCGGATGCCGAGGAACGCCGATGCCGCACCCCGGCCCATGATGTCCCAGCGCTCCAGGAGCCGGACCTTAGTCCAGACCGCCGGTGCGGCGCGGCGGCCCCAGTGCAAGTCCTGCAAGAATGCGCCGTGTGTACGGGTGCCCTCTGGAAGCAGGACGAGGAACTCGCGCCGCTGGTCGAAAAGGCCAGAGGAAGCAGCCAGGTCGTACCAGTCCTCGTTGAGACGCTCGACAAGCCGTGGGGTCTCGTACCGGTGAGAGAAGCCACCGACGATGTCCTCGGGAGCGTATCCGAAGACGAACGGCATCGTGCCGTCCGGCACGGCGTTCGGGATCACCTCAAGGCCGGCCCGCCGCAGCGGCCGATGTATCTTGCGTTCGCGCTCCTGCATACCCACAGGTCAGTGTTTTACCAGGCCCGGCGCGACGAAGTTCCCCCGGTCAGCGCTTCCGTTTCCCGACCTCCCAGACGAACTAGTGCTCGGATCAGCCGCGTGATCGGCCGGACAAGTCCTAACACCTCTTACACCAACTATCTGCAGTCGCCCGCCTGATGGCGGGAGCGCGTGGCGATCTGAGGCGGCCTATGTCCGGCCACGGGCGGTCTGGGGACGCTGAGACGGCCGGAGCGGGTAGCGACGCGGGGCGCCCTGGGGCTCCGCCTCGCCAAATAGGTCTGGACTTCGGGGAAATGGAGCTCTCCGCCCGCAAGGGCGGCCGGTCGGGCGGGAGCCGCTGGCCGGGCACCCTCGCGGGCCCGTATCTGGGACACGTTCCCCATGCCGTCCCTCCCCCGGGGGCTTCCCGACAGTCCTTGTCTTTCCGGGACCGGCCGGTCGGTCAAGGGTGGAGCGAAGCGGAATCGCGCAGCGACGCGACCGAAGGGAGCGCCCTTGACAGGGCGGACGGGCACGGAAGGACAGTGAGGACTGACGGGCAGCCCCCGGACACCACCTGATTCCGGCCAGGAGAAAACCCGCCCCCCTGGGACGCCGCCCGGCAGCCGGACGGGGTCGGGGCTCGGGTAAGCCGTCCCTCCACCCCGCGTGGTCTGCAGGGCGGGGGTCCGTCCCAGTCGGCCCAGTGGGGGTGTTGCTCAACCGGCCGGCGGGCCCACGCTGCGGGCACCGCAGCTGCGGCTCCGGCTCTGGGCTCCGTCCAGCGGAGGCGAAGTACCCCGCCTCGCCACCGGACTCCGTCCGGCCGAAGCCTGCGGGGGGCGGGCGGGACACCCCGGCCCGCCCCAGTCCCGAGAGGGGGGCGAAGGAGCGGGCCCGCGCCGGGAGACTCGTACATCCGGGCAACGCGACGGAGCTGGCCCGCGCTCGGAGTCCCGTACAACCGTGCAGGCGGCCACCGGGAATGAGCAGCCAGGGAGCGGAGTTGGGGTGGGCATGACTGATGTGTTGAGTTACACCGCCTTCTCTGCCGACCCTGACGGTGGCAATCCGGCCGGGGTTGTGCTGGATGCCTCCGGGCTTGACGAGGCCGCCATGCTCGGCATTGCCGCCGAGCTCGGCTACAGCGAGACCGCCTTTCTGACCGCGCCCCCGGAGGGGCTGGGCGGGGAGGCCGGGCGGGCCTTTGCCGTGCGGTACTTCAGCCCCAAGGCGGAGGTCCCGTTCTGCGGGCATGCCACCGTGGCCACCGCCGTGGCGCTGGGCGAGCGGATCGGCCCCGGTGAGCTGCTGTTCTCGACCCAGGCAGGGCCGGTTCCGGTCTCGGTGGTGGCCGAGGGGGACGGCCTGCGCGCCACCCTCACCAGCGTCGAGCCGCACATCGACGACATCGGCGCCGCCGATCTCGCCGAGGCGCTCGCCGCGCTGGACTGGCCCGCCGCCGACCTGGACCCGGAGATTCCGCCGCGGATCGCCTACGCGGGCGCCCGGCACCTGGTGCTCGGCGCCGCCACCCGGGCCCGGCTCGCTGACCTCGCGTACGACTTCACGCGGCTGGAGGAGCTGATGCGGAGGCTGGACCTGATCACGGTCCAGCTGGTGTACCGGGCCGGCCCGGACGTCTTCCACGTACGCGATCCGTTCCCGGTCGGCGGGGTCGTCGAGGACCCGGCCACCGGTGCAGCCGCCGCCGCGTTCGGGGCGTACGCCCGGGAGCTCGGGCTGGTCGGAGCCGATGCCGTGCTCACGCTCCACCAGGGCGAGGACATGGGGCGGCCCGGCGTGCTGACCGTCGAGCTGCGCGCGGGCGATCCGCGCGTACGGGTGGGTGGCGCGGGCGCCAGGATCGGGTGACGGAGGATCGGGTGACGGGCGTACGGGTTTGGGCCGAGGCCGAGGTGCCCGCCGGGATTGCCCGGCAGATCGCGGAGCTGGAGGCGGAGGCCTGGCCCGGGGCCACCCCGGGCCACGATCCGGCGCTCGCGCCACGGGTGATGGCGCTGGTCGACGAGGACGGGACGGTGGCCGCCTCGCTGGCGCTGCTGTTCAAGGACATCCGGCACGCGGACCGGACCTACCGGGCCGCCGGGCTCAGCGCGGTCGTGACGCGGAGCAGTCTGCGCGGGCGCGGGTACGGGGCCCGGCTGGTAACTGCCGCGCGCCAGGAGATCGTCGGTTCGGCGGCGGCCGATGTCGTGCTGTTCAGCTGTGACCGGCCGCTCGTGCCGTTCTACAGCGCGGCCGGGTTCACCCCGCTGCCCGGCAGCGTGCTGGTCGGCGGGACCCCCGAGGACCCGCTGACCACCGCCGATCCCGGGTTCGACAAGGTGGTCCTCGCGGCGGTCCCGGGGCCCCGGTCTGAAGGCGCGGTGGATCTTCGTCTGTTCACCGGTGTGCGGATCGCGCTGTATTCGGGGGCCGTCGACCGGCTCTGGTGATCCGTTCACCGGCCGGTTCTACGAAGCCGTTGCCGCGACCACGCCCTGCGCCTGGGCGACGAACGCCGCGCCCCGGCCCGGGGCGGTTGCCGGCGGCAGCACCACCGCCTGGGTGGACACCGACTCGCGGGTCAGCGTGTCGGTGAACTCCCCGCGCATCAGGGCGCGGACGCCCGTGGTCAGCGGGGAGACCGCGCCCTCCGCCGTCGGGTCGAGGGTCAGCCGGTCGATGTGGCGGGAGGCGAAGAAGGCCAGTGCGCCGCCGTTCTCGGTCCGCAGTGCCACCGGCGCGTACGCCCCTTCGTCGGCCGGCCGGTCCTCGAACCGGGCCGTCAGGCCGGGCTGTTCGGCATCCCGTGCCCGGACGGCGCGGCGGCCGGTGGTGGCGCTGCCCGGGGCGAAGCCGTCCAGGGTGCCGTCGGTCAGCAGGCGGGCGTAGCGGCGGCTCAGTTCGGCGGGCGGGACCGATACGTCACGGGCGTCCGGGGCGACGGCTTCCGCCCAGCCGGCCGGGGTCAGCCGGAACGCCGGGAGGTCCGCCCGCCCGATCACCGAGGCGTACGCGACCCGCCAGGCGCCGGCCCGGTCCGGCCGGGTGAACACCAGCACCACCCGGCTGTCCGCCCGGTCGGTGCCCTCGTCGCGGTTGCTGTCGGTGTGCACCACGAAGAACCCGCCGTGTTCCGGAATCGCGAACTGCGGGTCGGTCAGGCGCAGCGGCTCCGACTCGGGCGGCCCGGCCGGGGCGAGCGCCCGGTTCGCCCGCAGCCCGGCCTTCTTCGTCTCGGCGTACGGACCGGTGGCCACCGGGTCCAGCAGGGACTCGTCGGAGGACTGCTCCGCACGGTTGTACGCGGCGAGGAAGCCGTCCAGTGCCACCCGGGCCGCGCGCTCCGCCGCGGCTCTCGGCGACGGGGTGCGGTCCGGCTCGGCGTCCGCCGCGCAGCCGGTGGCCGTCGCTGCTGCCGCCGTCACCAGCGTTGCCGTCATCAGGGCCGTCATCAGCTGCCGCCTGCTGCACATGGCTCCTGCTCTGCCCCTCGCCCCGCCCGTCCCCACCGACCGTGTGAACCCTATCGGGGGCCTCGGGCCGCTCGGCGCTCAGGCCCGTACGCTCAGGCCCGTACGGGGACCACCAGGGGTGCGCCGGTCCGCGGATGGGCCAGCACCTCCACCGGCTGCCGGTAGACCCGGCTCAGCAGCCCGTCCTCGAACACCTCGGCGGGCGGTCCGGCCACGGCGATCCGTCCGCCGTACAGGACGGCCGCCCGGTCCGCGTAGGCGGCGGCCAGCCCCAGGTCGTGGAGGACGACGACCACCGCGTCGCCCGCCGCGGCCCGTTCCCGGCAGACCCGCAGGACCAGCTCCTGGTGGCGCAGGTCCAGTGCGGCGGTCGGCTCGTCGAGCAGCAGCAGCGGGGCCCGCTGGGCCAGCACCCGGGCCAGGGCCACCCGGGCCCGCTCCCCGCCGGACAGCGCGGAGAAGGGCCGGGCTGCGAACCCGGCGACCTCGGTGGCGGCCATGGCGGTGGTTACGGCGTCCTCGTCCTCGTCCTCGTACGGGGTGCCGGCCCAGGGGGCGCGGCCCATCCGGACCACCTCCGCCACCTCGAACGGGAAGGACAGCGCGGCCGACTGGGGGAGTACGGCACGGCGCAGCGCGAGCTCGGCGGCGGACCAGTCGCCGACCGGGCGTCCGTCGACCCGTACCTCGCCGGCGGCGGCGGGCAGGTCCGCGGCGAGCGCGGCCAGCAGGGTGGACTTGCCGGCGCCGTTCGGCCCGACCAGGGCGAGCACCTCGCCAGCCCGCACGGCCAGGTCGACCCCGGCGAGCACCTCCTGCTGTCCGAGCCGGATGTGCAGGCCGGCGGTCTCGGCGAGGAGGGTGCCGGGTGCGGTGGGGCCGGGGCCCGGCAGGTTCCGTCGGGCGCGGGTGGGCAGCAGCCCGCCGAGCTGCCTCATGCCGAGCAGCTTCATGCCCAGCCTCCTTGCTTACGGCGGGTCCGGCGCAGCAGCCAGAAGAAGAACGGGCTGCCGAGCAGGGCGGTCAGCACGCCCAGCGGCAGCTCGGCAGGCTGGGCGAGGGTACGGGCGGCCAGGTCGCCGGCCACCAGCACCAGGGCTCCGGCGAGGGCGCTGCCGGGCAACAGGAAGCGGTGGCCCGGGCCGTTGGCCATCCGCAGCAGGTGCGGCACCAGCAGGCCGACGAAGGTGATGACGCCGGCGACGGCGACGGCCGCGGCGGTGAGCAGGGCGACCAGCAGGATCAGCGCGAGGCGCAGCCGCTCCACGTCCACGCCGAGGTGCCGGGCCGGGCGTTCGCCGAGGGCGAGCAGGTCGAGCCGGCGGGCGTGGAGCGGGGCGAGGAGCAACCCGGCGAGGGCGCAGGGGAGTACGGCGAGCACCTTCGCCCAGGTGGCCTGGGCGAGTGAGCCGAGCTGCCAGAAGGTGATCTGGTTGACCTGGCCGCTGTCGGCGAAGAAGACGAACAGGCCGATCAGGGCGCCGGCGAAGGCGTTGACGGCGATGCCGGTGAGGATGAGGGTGACGACTTCGGTCTTCCCGCCGCTGCGGGACAGCAGGTAGACGGAGCCGACGGTGACCAGTCCGGCGGCGAACGCGCAGGCGGTGACGGTCCAGTTGCCGAGGAAGGACAGCCCGAATGCGATGGCGGCGACCGCGCCGACGGCGGCGCCCGCCGAGATCCCGATGACCCCGGGCTCGGCGAGCGGGTTCCCGAACACGCCCTGCATGAGCGCGCCGGCGCAGCCGAGACTCGCGCCGACGAGCAGCGCGAGCACCACGCGGGGCAGCCGTACGTTCCACAGCACGCTCTCGGCGACCCGGTCGAGCGGAGCTCCGCCGAGGCCGAGGCGGTACTGGACGGAGCTCAGGACGTCGGCGGTGGGGATCCGGTACGCGCCATGTCCTGCGGACAGCAGGGCGAGGAGAAGCAGGGCGGCGAGCATGCCGAGGGCGAGCCCGGTGCCACGCCGAAGCCGCGTGCGCGCCTTCGGCTCCGCCGGGGTATCGGCCTCGGGTCCCGCCGGGGTCCCGGCCCGGTTCCCGGGCTGAGGCCCCGCCGTGGCGCCCGCCGGGACGCCGGGCTTGGGCGCTGCCCCGGGTCCCGCCGGGATGCCGGCCCGCGGATCCGCTGGGGTTTCGGCGCCGGGTTCCGCCGATGTTCCGGCCTCGGGGCCCGCCGGGTTTCGGGCCGTGGCGCCGGGCGTGGCGCCGGGCTTGGGTGCCGCCGTGGGCCCCGCCGGGGTTCCGGCTTTGGGCCCTGCCGGGGTCCTTGCCGGGGCTCCGGCCGTAGTGCCCGTCGGGGTTTCTGCCTCGGGTCCCGCCGGGGTCCCGGTCGGGTTCGCCGTCGGGGTTCCGACCCCGGGTTCCGGCGGGGTGCCCACCTCGGGTTCCGTCGGGGTGTTCTCCGGCGATTGCGCCGGCTTGGTCGGGTCGTAGGGGAGGGTCACCGGTTATGCCTTGTCGGGGTGGTGGAGCTGGGCGATCAGGGAGGTCAGGACCTGGTCCGTGCGGGGGCCGTAGTTGAGGAGGATTCCGTCGTCCACGGTGACCACCCGGCGGTCCATCCCGGCCGGGGTCTGGGCCACGCCCGGGATCTTGACCAGGCCGTCGATCCCGCCGACCGACTCCAGGCCCTTGGCCATGACCAGGATCGCGTCGGGCGCGGCGGCGGCCAGGGCTTCGCTGGTGATCGGGGTGAAGTCCTTGGCCAGGCCCGACTCCTTGCCCGCGTCCACCGCGCCGGCCGCCTCCAGCAGCGAGGCCGCGCCGGACTGGGCGCCGCCCAGCATGTACACGGAGGCGGTGCCGCGCAGGTAGAGGAAGGCCACTCGGGGCTTCTTCGAGGTGTTTGAGTCTGTTGCTGCGGGGATCTCCTTGGCGGCGGTGGTGATCCGGTCGGCGGTGCGCTGCCTCAGCTGTTCCCCGGCCTGTGGCACGCCCAGCGCCTGCGCCACCGCGCCGATCCGCTGCGGTACGTCGTCCAGGGACTTGGCCGGGGCCACCACCAGCAGCGGGATGCCCGCGTCGCGGATCTGCTGCACCGCCTCGGCCGGGCCGGTGGTGGTCTCCGCGAGGACCAGGGTCGGGCGCAGCGAGAGCACGCTCTCCGCCGAGACGTCATGGGCTCGTGTCACCACCGGCAGCTGCGCGGCCTGTTCGAAGGTGGTGGTGATGTCCCGGGCCACCACCTGCCGGCCCAGACCCAGCGAGTACACGATCTCGCTGAGGCTGCCGGTCAGCGGAACGATCCGGTCCGCCGAGGTGACGGTGACCTGCCGGCCGTCGGCCGAGGGGACGGTCGCCGGCAGCGCCGGCACCGGCACCGATGCGAGCGGCTCCACCCGGTCCGGTGCGGCGGCCGGCCGGGCCGATGGGCCCGGGCCGGCGGCGTTCCCTGCGCATCCGGTCACCGCCAGGGCCAGTGCGGTCACTGCGGAGGCCAGCACAACAGCCAGGCGGGGAAGGCGGGTTGAAGCGGCGGGCGTAGGCACGAAGGCACCGTCCTGTCGTCCGGCTGAGGTTCTGGGAGCCGGGGTCTTGCCAAACCCGGGCGGGTGAAGCTTAGGTTAGCCTAACCTCACTTGCCAGACCTTGGAGGGGACTTTCCATGCCCGTCAGACCTGCCCGTGCGTTCGCAGTGTCCGCAGTGTCCCCGTCGCCGCGGCGGAGTGTCCTGCCGCCGGCCCTCTCGGTGGTTCTGCTCGCGGCACTGCTGGGCGTCCTGCTCCCCGCCGCCCTCGCCGCCCCCGCCGAGGCGGCGGGCCGTACAGTGCAGGGCGGCCGGCTCGACTGGGGCATCAAGTCCTCGTTCCAGAGTTATGTCACCGGGCCCATCGGGAAAGGCGCTTTCCGGCTGAAGAGCGGAGCCGCCACGGTCGGCGGCAGCCTGTTCCGCTTCCACTCCGCGGCCGGCTCCTACGACCCCGATGCCGGATCCCTCGACGCCGCCTTCACCGGCGGGGTCCAGTTCCAGGGCCACGCCAAGCCCGACGGCTCGTACGAACTGGACCTCACTCTCAGCCGGCCCACCGTCCGGATCGCGGGCGGCAAGGGCACCCTCCACGTGGACGTCACCGGCAAGGCCAAGGACACAGGAACGGTCACCACCCGCTCCCAGGTGCCCTTCGCCGCACTGTCCCTGGGCGGCATCCGGATGACGGGCGGCGGCAGCCCCGTCGCCCTGAACAACGTCCCGGCCACCCTCACCGAGCAGGGCGCCGCCTCCTTCGCCGGCTACTACCCGGCCGGTACCCGGCTCGACCCGGTCTCGCTCTCCGTCGACGTACGGGACGGAGCCGCCGGCCCGCCCACCTCGCCCCCGGCCGCACCCCCGAGCAGCCAGGCCGCGCCGGGCTCCTTCGCCGACGCGGCCGTGGACTGGGGGGTCCGCCGGACCTTCCGCGAGTACGTCACCGGCTCGATCGGGCAGGGCAAGTGGACGCTCGCCGGGGGCGCCCAGGACGGCGGGGCACTGTTCCGCTTCCCGCAGGGCAAGGGCGCGTACGACGGCCGGAAGGGAACCCTTGACGCGGCCTTCGCCGGGACCGTCCACTTCACCGGGGCGCACCTCGACCTCCTGCTCGGCAAGGTCGCCGTCCGGGTCGAGAACGGCAAGGGCGTCCTCGCCGCCGACGTGACCACCGCAGGGGCCACCCAACCGGCGGTCCCCCTGGTGGAGTTCGACGCCAAGGGCCTGAAGACCGAGGGGCAGCTCGCCGTCCTGACCGAAGCCCCCGCCACCCTCACCGAGGCGGGCTCCAAGGCCTTCAACTCGATGTACAAGGCAGGGACGGAGATGGACCCGGTGTCCCTCGCCGTCGCGCTGGACCCGGCCGCAAAACTGCCGGCCCTGCCCGACCTCGGCTCCACCGGCTCGCCGACGCCCGCCCCCGCCCCGGACGCGAGCAAGGCCACCGCGCCCGCCGCCCCGAAGACCGGGCAGGCCGGGCAGGCCGAGGAGACCTCGTCCACCGGGCTGTACGTCGCCCTCGGCGCCGCCCTCCTGGTCCTGGCCGGCGGTGCCGCGTACCTGATCGTCCGCAAGCGCCGCGGTTCCGTCCCACAGGACTGACCGATCTTTCTCGCCTCACACCCACCCTTTTCCGGCCATGTTCAGGAGAACTCCAGCCATGTCCTCGTCCCACCGCCACCCGATCGCCGTCGCGGCTGCCACCCTGACCGCCGCCACCCTGACCGCCGCCGCCCTGGGCGCGACCGCCCTGATGCTCCCGGCGGTCGCCGCGGAACGGCCCGCCGCCCCGGTGAAGAAGATCATCAACGGCACCCTCGACTGGGGCGTGAAGGAGAGCTACCGCAATTACGTGACGGGCATGGCGGCCGGAAAGATCACGGTTGCGGACGGGGCCGCGCGGAACGCCGACGGCACCTTCCGGTTCGGCTCGGCCACCGGCCAGTACGACCCGGCCACCAGCGTGGTGAAGGCGGCCTTCAAGGGCAGCGTCACCTTCTTCTCGCCGGCCCCGCCCACCGGCCACGGCTTCGAGGTCAAGCTCTCCGACTTCCGCATCGACTCCGGCACCAAGAAGGTGACCGCGGACGTCACCAAGGGCGGCAAGACCGACCAGGACGTGCCGCTGGCGACCGTGGCCTTCACCGGGCCGGCGATGGACAAGCTGGCCACCACCCTCACCAAGCAGGCGGCGGACGCCCTCGGCTCCGCCTCGTACGAGAACAAGGCCGGCGACCCGCTCACCGTGCAGCCGGAGTACGAGAAGCCCAAGCCGCAGCCCTCGGGCTCGCCGTCCACGAAGCCGAGCCCCTCGGGCGCCCCCACCAAGCCCGCTCCCACCAAGACCGCCACCGCGACCCCGACCAAGCCCCCGGCGCAGACCACCAAGCCGGCCGCCGACGGCCCGCAGAAGATCCTCAGCGGCAAGGCCACCTGGGGCATGAAGGAATCCTTCCGCCGCTATGTGCAGGGTGCGGGCGGCTCGGTCACCCCGGCCGGCGGGGCCGTCAAGAACGGCGAACTCTTCGACTTCGCCCTCGGCAAGGGCGAACTCGACGCCAAGAACAAGAAGCTGACCGCCTCGTTCAACGGAAGCCTGCGCTTCCTCTACGCCGCCCACGGCATCGACATGACCTTCAGCAACCTGCGGGTCACCGCGGCCGGGAAGACCGGCACCCTGGTCCTCGACGTCAAGACGGCCTCCGGTACCCGCACCGGAGTGCCGTTCGCCACCCTCGACCTCTCGAAGGCCGACTACCGGACCAAGGGCGGGGTGCTCACGCTGAACTCCGTGCCGGCCGCCTTCACTTCGGAGGGCGCGGCCGTGTTCGCCAACGGCGCCAGCGGCTCGATGTACCAGAAGGGTCAGGCGGTGGACCCGCTGACCCTCTCGGTGGCGGTGGACCGGGACGTCAACCTCCCGTCCGGCACCGCCGGGGGCAGCGGCGGGACCGGCGGCAGCGGCAGCGGCAGCGCCGGAGGGGCCGGTTCCGTCGGCGGCAACCTGGCCGCCACCGGCGCCGAGATCCCGGCCGGCAGCCTGCTCGCGGCCTCCGGTGTGGTGGTTGCGGCCGGCGCGGGTGCGGTGTTCGCCGCCCGTCGGCGCCGGACGTCCGGCGTCTGACCGTCGTCTGACCGTGTTTCAATGCCCGCGTGAACGATCTCGATGTGCTCAAGGTCTTCTGTGCGGGCGACGGGCGGCACGGCAACCTGCTGGGTGTGGTGCGGGATGGGCGGAACTGCCCGGACGACGCGGCCCGGCAGGCCCTTGCCGCCGAACTCGGCTATAGCGAGACGGTGTTCGTCGACGATCCCGAGCGCGGGGTCGTCGACATACGCACGCCCGGTACCCGGATGTCCTTCGCGGGACACCCGCTGGTCGGGGTCGCCTGGCTGCTGGACATCGAGGAGCTCAACCCGCCGGCCGGGCCGGTGTGGGCGCGCGACGACGGCGAGTTCACCTGGATCACGGCCCGCCCCGAGTGGGTCACGGCCAAACACACCCGGCAGTACGGCAGTCCTGCCGAGGTCAACGCCCTGCCGGCCCCGCCGCCGGGCGAGGGCTGGCTCTACGCATGGGCGTGGGAGGACGAAAGGGCGGGGCGCGTCCGCGCCCGCGGGTTCCCGCGGCGGGCGGACGGCATCATCGTGGAGGACGAGGCCACCGGCTCGGCGGCGCTGCTGCTCACGGCGGAGCTGAACCGCGCCCTGAACATCACCCAGGGCGCCGGCTCCCAGATACTCACGGCTCCCGGGCCGGACGGCACCGTGGAGATCGGCGGCCGGGTCCGCTTCGCCTCCTGACCGGTACGCGGCGAGAAGACGAAGCGGGGAGGGTTCAGGCGGACTGGGGGAACTGGTCGCCCAGTTCGCGGAAGACCGCGCCGTTGAAGTCGAAGGCCCGCTTGCACTCGTCGATGATGCGCTGCTTCTCCAGGTCGTCCGCGGCGATCGCGTCCAGCAGCTCCCGGTAGGTGCGCTTGAAGGCCGCGGGGTTGGCGATCGACTCGAAGACGTAGAACCGGACGCCGTCGCCCTTGCGCTCGAAGCCCCAGGTCCGCTCCGCCTTGTCGCGGATGATCTGGCCGCCGGAGAGGTCGCCGAGGTAGCGGGTGTAGTGGTGGGCCACATAGCCGCCGGGCCAGCCGGCCGCGCATTCCGCGACCCGGTCCGCATAGGCGCGGGTGGCGGGCAGGGCGGCCAGGGTCTCGCGCCACTGCGGGCCGCGCAGGTGTGCCAGGTCGCGCTCGATCTCGGCCAGCCGCATCAGCTCCGGCCGGATGAACGGGCCGGCGACCGGGTCGTCCCTCAGGGCCTCGGCGCCGTCCTCCAGGGCCTGGTAGACGAACCACAGCTGCTCGGTGTAGCGCGCGTACGCGTCCACTCCGAGCCGGCCGCCCAGCAGATCGCTCATGAAGGTCGAGGTTTCGGCCTCGGTGTGCTGTTCGTGCGACGCGACGCGGATGACCGTAGAGAAGGCGTCCAAGACAGGACCTCCAGAGGAAGGCGAACCAGGCGTGGCGGCAGCGCCGCCACACCCGATCCTGCTACTTAGGCTTACCTAAGTCAATGTGTTCCCGACGCTCTGTCGGTAAAACTTGTTCCCGACTCCGCGTTGGTAAAACCTCGAAAGACCTACGGGAGTGTGAGGATTTCCGTCCCGCTGTCCGTCACCACCAGGGTGTGCTCGAACTGCGCCGTCCGCTTCCGGTCCTTGGTCACCACGGTCCAGCCGTCCGCCCACATGTCGTACTCGTGCGTGCCCAGGGTCAGCATCGGCTCGATGGTGAAGGTCATCCCGGGCTCGATGACGGTGGTCGCGTGCGGGCTGTCGTAGTGCGGAATGATCAGACCGGAGTGGAAGGACGAGTTGATGCCGTGCCCGGTGAAGTCCCGCACCACGCCGTAGCCGAAGCGCTTCGCGTACGACTCGATGACCCGCCCGATGATGTTGATCTGACGGCCCGGCTTGACGGCCTTGATCGCCCGGTTCAGCGCCTCCCGGGTGCGCTCCACCAGCAGCCGCGACTCCTCGTCCACCTCCCCGCACAGGTAGGTGGCGTTGTTGTCCCCGTGGACCCCGCCGATGTACGCCGTGACGTCCAGGTTCACGATGTCGCCGTCCTGCAGCACCGTGGAGTCCGGGATGCCGTGGCAGATGACCTCGTTCACCGAGGAGCACAGCGACTTCGGGAAGCCCCGGTACCCCAGCGTCGACGGGTAGGCACCGTGGTCGCACATGTACTCGTGCGCCACCCGGTCCAGCTCATCGGTGGTCACCCCGGGTGCGATCAGCTTGGCGGCCTCCTCCATCGCCTGAGCGGCGATCCGGCCGGCGATGCGCATCGCCTCGATGGTCTCGGGCGTCTGCACCTCCGGCCCCTGGTAGGGAGTGGGCGCGGGCTTCCCCACGTACTCGGGCCGGCGGATGTTTCCGGGAACGGAACGGGTGGGAGAGAGCTCCCCTGGTACGAGCAGCGACTGGCCAGACATGCAAGCGAGTGTATCCAGCGGGTTTCGGGCAGCATGGCGGCAGAGGAAGGAGCACCGGATGGCCCTGTTCAAGAAGCGCCAGGTCGGCAAGGCGGGCGAGTGGTACTACTGCCTGGTCCACCACAAGGTCGAGGAGGGGCCGGAGTGCCCGGCCAAGGACCGTTTCGGTCCGTACGAGACCCCGGAGGAGGCGGCCCACGCCATGGAGACCGCGCAGGAGCGCAATCTGGAGTGGCAGACCGACCCCAAGTGGAACGACAAGTCCGGCGAGGAGGACGAAGGCACCGGGACGTCGTCGTAGGACCCGTCCGTGGTCGTACGGGTCCTGCGGGTCCTACGGGTCGTCCGCGGCAGGGGCGCTACCAGCGGCTGGGCGGCGGCGCGGTCAGCTGATCGGCCAGCCGCGCCAGCCGGTCCCGGAACCGCCGCGGGCCGCTGCGCTGCACCGGCAGGGTGTTCTCCCCGGCCGCCGCACCGACCAGGTGCTGCACGGTGTCCAGATCCAGGTCCGCGTCCGCCGGCACCGACAGCGCCTCGTGCGCGAGGCTCCCCAGCTCCCGGTCGCCGCCGTCCAGGGACAGCACCGTGGCCCCCGCCCGGCGCGCCCCGTGCACCCGCTCCAGCAGCCCCTGCCCGGGCTCCTCCGGCGCGACCACCAGCAGCGTCGCCCCGCGCCCGGCCGCCTCCAGCCGCCCCAGCCCGACCGACAGGTGCGGCGGCTCCCCGGGCAGCACCCGGTGCCGCACCAGGGTCGGGGCCAGCTCCGGCAGCCCGGACCAGGCCGCCTCGTCCACCAGATGCGCCGCCAGGTGCCAGGGCTCGTACGCCTCGGTGCCCACCAGCAGCAGCCGGCCGCCGGAGGGCACCACGGATCGCCGCAGCGACCCGGCGAACTGCCGGGCGGCACCCGGCCACTCGGTACCGGCGAGCACCTCGCGCAGCAGCGCGACCCTGACGGCATCCATGCGCCGCATCCTGCCCGACGCCCGGCGCACCCGGGACAGGTTCGCGCCGCCTCACCCGTTCGGCCTTGCGCTACCCGGCAGTACCCTCGCCCCCATGACCTCCACAGACAGCAACAGCAAGCCGCCGGCCAAGGACCCCTGGGACCTCCCGGACGTGTCCGGCCTGGTCGTCGGCGTCCTCGGCGGCACCGGCGACCAGGGCCGCGGCCTCGCCTACCGGCTCGCCCGGGCCGGCCAGAAGGTGATCATCGGCTCCCGGGCCGCCGAGCGCGCCCGGACCGCCGCCGATGAGCTCGGCCTGGGCATCGAGGGCGCCGACAACGCCGAATGCGCCCGCCGCAGCGATGTCGTGATCATCGCGGTGCCGTGGGACGGCCACGCCAAGACCTTGGAAGCGCTGCGCGGGGAACTCGTCGGCAAGCTCGTGATCGACTGCGTCAACCCGCTCGGCTTCGACAAGCAGGGCGCCTACGCCCTCAAGCCGGAGGAGGGCAGCGCCGCCCAGCAGGCCGCCGCCCTGCTGCCCGACTCCCGGGTCACGGCGGCCTTCCACCACCTCTCGGCCGTCCTGCTCCAGGACGAGTCCATCGAGGAGATCGACACCGACGTGATGGTCCTCGGCGAGTCCCGCGCCGACACCGATCTGGTCCAGGCCCTGTGCGCCCGCATCCCGGGCATGCGGGGAGTCTTCTCGGGCCGGCTCCGCAACGCCCACCAGGTCGAATCCCTGGTCGCCAACCTGATCTCGGTCAACCGCCGCTACAAGGCCCACGCCGGCCTGCGCGTCACGGACGTCTGAGCGAAAGCGCAGGGAGGCAGGGGCTTACAGGATCCCTGCGGGGGATGGGGGACACTGGAGGGGCATAACCCCCCAGTGTCCCCGAGGAGCCTCATCCCATGCCCCGCCTTGCCGTGTTCGCCCTTGTCGTCTGCGCGCTCTCCGTGGCCGCGGCCGTGGTCGCCTTCGTGGAGGGCAGTTTCCTCGGGATCATCTGGGTGCTGATGGCCGGGGTGACCTCCAACCTCGCCTACTTCTACCTCCGCAAGGCGAAGGCCGAGAAGGCCGCGCAGGCCGCCCAGGCCGGGGGAGCCGCGCGGATCACTCCGTGACCTGGCAGATCTCCGGGGCGTCCTGCCAGAAGCGGTAGAGGTCCCAGCCGCAGTAGGACTCCAGGTCAGAGACACCGAGCCCGCTCAGCAGGCCGTGCACGAAGTCGAAGAAGAGCCGGTTGACCTCCGGGATCCACAGCAGCGCGAAGACGAGGAGCAGGCCGAACGGCGCCAGCGGCTCCACCTGCCGCCGCACCGAGTACGACAGCCAGGGCTCGATCACCCCGTAGCCGTCCAGGCCCGGCACCGGCAGGAAGTTCAGGATCGCCGCCGAGACCTGGAGCAGGGCCAGGAAGGCCAGCGCGAAGCGGAAGGCGTACGGCACCCCCTCCAGCGCGTCCAGCCAGAACGGCGCGGTGCAGATTGCCGCGAAGGCCACGTTCGTGAGCGGGCCCGCAGCCGAGATCAGGCTGTGCTGCCAGCGCTTGCGGATCCGGCCGCGCTCGATGTACACCGCCCCGCCGGGCAGGCCCAGACCGCCGAGGATCACGAACAGCACCGGCAGCACGATGCTCAGCAGCGCATGGGTGTAGGCGAGCGGGTTGAGCGTCAGGTACCCCTTGGCGCCGACCGTCAGATCGCCGCTGTGCAGCGCCGTGCGGGCATGCGCGTACTCGTGCAGGCAGAGCGAGACGATCCACGCCGAGGTCACGAACAGGAAGATCGCGAGACCGGCGCTGCTGGCATAGCCGGTCCAGACGGCCCAGCCGGTCACGGCCATGATCGCAACGATTCCGAGGAAGACCGGACTGATCTGCCGCTCGCTGCGGCGCGCCGAATGACCCATGCGCCGCAACATACCCGGACGGCCCAGGCTGATATTCACAGGGGCACTGCCGCCCGGGCGGTGACAATGGGTCGGTGCGTTATGCGATTCTCGGGACAACCCAGGCGGAGCGGGACGACGGAAGCCCCGTCGCGCTCGGCGGTGCGCGCCTGCGGGCCCTGCTGACCGCGCTGGCGCTGCGGCCGGGGCGGGCGGTGCCCGCCGAGGTGCTGGTGGCCGATGTGTGGGGCGGGGAGGGGGACGCCGACCCGCCCGCGGATGCGGTCGCGGCGCTCCAGGCGCTGGTCGGCCGGCTGCGGCGGGCCGTCGGGCATGCGGCCGTGGCCTCCGGCGGGCGGGGCTACCGGCTCGCCGCCGACCGCGAGGACGTCGACCTGTTCCGCTTCGAGGACCTGGCCCGCGCCGCCGGCCGCGCCTTGGCGGCCGACGACCCGGGCCGGGCCGAGGAGCTCTACCGCGAGGCTCTCGCGCTCTGGCGGGGCCCCGCCTTCGCCGATCTGCCGGCCGCGGGCCATGAGGCCGCGCGCTGGGAAACCGTACGGATGGACGCCCGCCGGGGCCGGCTCACCGCGGCCGTGGCCCTGGGCCGGGCGGACCGGGTCCTCCCCGAGCTCACCGCCCTCTGCGCGGAACGCCCCCTGGACGAACCCCTGCAGGCCCTGCGGATCAGGGCGCTGCGCGAGACGGGGCGCCCGGCCGAGGCCCTCGCCGCCTACGAGGAGGTCCGCCGCGACCTGGCCGCCCGGCTCGGCACCGACCCCGGCCCGGGCCTGCGCGAGCTCCAGACGGAACTCCTGAACCCGGCCGGCCCACACGGGCCCGCCATACCGGCCGCACCGGCCGCACCGGCCGAAGCGGGACCCGGCGGCTCCGCCGCGCCCGCCGGGAATCTGCGGGCCCGGCTCACCACTTTCGTCGGCCGGGAGGACGACATCCGGCTGATCGGGCAGGACCTCGCCCGGGCCCGCCTGGTCACCCTGCTCGGCCCCGGCGGGGCCGGGAAGACCCGGCTGTCGCAGGAGGCCGCCGAGGCGCACGGCAGCGGCGGCACGACCGGGGGAGCCGGCTGGCCGGACGGGGTGTGGCTGGTCGAGCTCGCGCCGGTCGACGACCCCGACGACGTCGCGGAGGCCACCCTGGCCGCCCTCGGCGCCCGCGAGACGAAACTGCGCGGCAGCGCCGCCGACGAGCTGCGGGCCCTGACCGACCGGACCGGCGACGATCCGCTGGAACGGCTCGCCGAGTTCTGCGCCGGCCGCCGGCTGCTGCTGCTCCTGGACAACTGCGAGCACGTGATCGGCGCGGCGGCACGGCTGGCCGAGGAGGTGCTCGTGCGCTGCCCGGGGGTGCGGATCCTGGCCACCAGCCGGGAGCCCCTCGGCGTGCCCGGCGAACTGCTGCGGCCGGTGGACCCGCTGCCCGACCCCGTCGCCCTGCGGCTGCTCCAGGACCGGGGGGCGGCTGCCCGGCCCGGATTCAGCGTGGCCGACGACCCGGCCGCCGCCGCGGAGATCTGCCGCCGGCTGGACGGACTGCCGCTGGCCATCGAGCTGGCCGCGGCCCGGCTGCGGCTGCTCTCCCCGCGGCAGATCGCCGACCGGCTCGACAACCGGTTCCGGCTGCTGACCAGCGGGAGCCGTACGGTACTGCCCCGCCAGCAGACCCTGCGCGCGGTGGTCGACTGGTCCTGGGACCTGCTGGACGAGCACGAACGCACCGTGCTGCGCCGGCTGTCGGTGTTCGCCGGCGGCTGTGACCTGGCCGCGGCCGAGGCCGTCTGCGCGGACCCGGCCACCGGGGGAGCGGGTGCCGCCGCCGGTGCCGCCGCCGACGTGGCCGGGCAGCTCGGCGCCCTCGTCGACAAATCCCTGGTCGTGGCCACCCCCGCGGCCGAGGGGGAGATGCGCTACCGGCTGCTGGAGACCGTCGGCGAATACGCCGCCGAGCGGCTCGCCGAAACCCCCGGGGACAAGGCCGACACCGAGCACCGGCATCTGGTCCACTACCGGGAACTGGCCCGGACCACCGAGCCGTTGTTCCGCGGCCGGCGGCAGCGCGCCGCCGCCCGGACCATCGCCACCGAGTACGAGAACCTCCGCACCGCCATGCGCCGCGCCATCGCCGCGGAGGAGGCGGACGAAGCCCTCTGCCTGGTGCACAGCCTGGTCTGGTACTGGCACATGCACGACCTCCGCACCGAATCCCGGCACTGGTCCGAGGCCACCGCCGCCCTCGGCCCCGACCCCTTCCAACAGCCGGTGGTCCCGGCCCTGCCGGTCTACGACCGGATCGTCGACACGCCCCCGCCCTATACCGGCGAGCTGCTCACCGAGGCCTGGCGCGGCATCCAGATGATCCGGCTCGCCTCCCGCGACCAGAGCAAGGCCGACTGGAACGCCCCCGATGTACGGGTCCAGCTGGACGGGATGCTGGAGGCCTACGTCCCCGGCATGCCGCAGACCTGCCGGGCCCCCGCCGCACTGTGGGTCTTCGCCGTGATGATCGCCGGGGATACGGTGCTGCTCCAGCAGGTCATCAACGCCACCGTGGACACCGCCCGGGGGCTCGGCCACCGCTGGGAGCTGGCCTCCGCGCTCCAGCTGCGCGCCAATGTGATGTCCAACCGGGCCGACTGGGCCGGGAACGTGGCCCGCGACGCCGAGGAGAGCCTGGCGGTCTTCCGGGATCTCGGTGACGACTGGGGCTGCGCCGAGGCGCTCGCGGCCCGCGCCGAATCGAGGGAGAAGCGGGGGGAGTACGTCCGCGCCGCCGAGGATTTCCGGGCCGCCATCCGGCACGCCGAACGGCTCGGCGCCCAGGGCCAGGTCACGGTGCTGCGGGTGCGGCTGGCCGGGGCGCTCTCGGAGCAGGGCGAGAGCGAGGCGGCGGAGGGGGAGGAGATCCTCACCGAGATCGTCGGCGGACGGCAGCGGTTCGGCAACGAGGCCATGCCGGCCGCCCGGATGTTCCTCGCCACCCGGTTCGGCCGGACCGGCCGGCTCGCCGAGGCCCGGGCCCAGCTGGAGCTCCTGACCGAGGAGTTCTCGTACGGCGTGTACGCCGTGTTCGACGCCTACGTGTTCGCGGTGACGGCCTGGCTGAACAACCAGGAGGGCGCGTACGAACACACCCGTACGGTGCTCCGGCAGGCCCTGGTCACCATGCGGGACCCGCTCGCCCTGCTGGTGGCCCCGCAGATGCCGGCGGTCTTCCTGATGATGGGAGCCGCGGCGCTGGCCGGGCTCGGGGGGCCGGAGCGGGCCGCCGATGCGGCCCGGCTGCTCGGCGCCTACCGGGCCCTGCTGCCGGAGCGCCATGTGCCCGTCGTCACCGAACGGGAAGACGCCGCCCGGGCCGAGGAACTGGCCCGGAAGGCGCTCGGCGACACCGCGTACGAGGCGGCGTACGCCGAGGGCGGCGGCCTCACCCTGGAGGAGGCCACCGCCCTCGTCTGACGCGAGGTCAGGTCTTGCTGCGGAACTTGCGGACCGCCAGCGGGGCGGTGACCGCGGTGATGCCGACCGCCCAGGCCAGGGTGATCAGCACCGGCTGGGCGACGGCGCCCTGGTCGTTGATCAGGGCGCGGGCCGCGTCGGCCAGGTTGGACAGCGGGTTGACGTCGGTGAAGGCCTGCAGCCAGCCCGGCATCGAGGTGGTCGGGGCGAAGATCGAGCTGCCGAACTGCAGCGGCATCAGCACCAGCATCGCCATGCCCTGGACCGCCTGCGGGGTCTTCATGGCCAGACCCAGCAGGATGAAGATCCACATCAGCGAGGCGCCGAAGACCATGGACAGGCCCACGGCGGCCAGCAGCTGGAACACCGAGCCGTGCAGGGTCAGGCCCAGGATGAAGCCCATGATCAGCAGGACGGTCATGGCGACGAGCATCCGGCCGATCTCGACCACGATCTTCGCGATCAGCACCGAGGAGCGGGCGATCGGCATGGCCCGGAACCGGTCCATCACGCCCTTCTTGAAGTCGTCGTTGACGCCGGTGCCCACCGCCATCGCGATGTTCATGCCCATCATGGCCATCAGGCCGGGGATGAGGTAGTTGACGTAGACGTCCTGGTTGCCCGGGCCGGCGATCGCGCCGCCGAACACGAACACGAACAGCAGCGTGAAGATGATCGGCATGAACAGGACGTCGAACATCGACTCGGGGTCCTGCTTGATCTGCAGGGTGTTGCGGCGCGCCAGCGCGCCGATGTGCCGCAGATGGGCCCGCAGCCCGAGCCGGCCCTCGGTGGCCGGAGCCGCCGCCGGGGAGGCCGCGGGAGCGGCGTCGGCGTCGGTGCGCGTGGTGGTGACGGTGCTCATGCCGCGACCTCCTTGAGGGGCTCGGTGGGCTCGATGGACTCGGCCTTGTGGCCGGTGATGGACAGGAAGACCTCGTCCAGGCTCGGCAGGTAGGTGCCGAGATCGGCGATCGCATACCCGCGGGCCGCCAGCAGGCCGACCACGGCGGTCAGCTGCTCGTCGCTCAGGATCGGCACCAGCAGGACGCCCTCGTCCGGGACGGCCTGGGAGCCGGCCACCCCGTCCAGGCCGGCCTCGGCCAGCGACCGGGCCATGCCGGGCAGGTCCGACGGGTCCACCGGGCGGATCCGCAGGGTCCGGCCGCCGACCCGGGCCTTGAGCTCGTCCACCTTGCCGTTGGCGATGACCCGGCCCTTGTCGATCACGGTCAGCTCGCTCGCGAGCTGCTCCGCCTCCTCCATGTACTGGGTGGTGAGCAGCACCGTGGCCCCCTCGGCCACCATCCGCTGGACCTCGTCCCAGACCTCGTTGCGGGTCCGCGGGTCGAGGCCGGTGGTCGGCTCGTCCAGGTAGAGCACCGCCGGGTTGCCGATCATGGAGGCGGCCAGGTCCAGGCGCCGGCGCATACCACCCGAGTAGTTCATCGCGGGCTTCTTGGCCGCGTCGGTGAGCGAGAACCGCTCCAGCAACTCGTCCGCCCGGCGGCGGGCTTCCTTGCGGGGGAGATCGAGCAGCCGCCCGATCATGTACAGGTTCTCCCAGCCGGAGAGCTTCTCGTCGACCGAGGCGTACTGCCCGGTCAGGCCGATGGTGCGGCGCAGCTGCCGCGGCTGGCGGACCACGTCGTAGCCCGCGACGGTCGCCCGGCCCGCGTCCGGGACGATCAGGGTGGACAGGCAGCGCACCAGGGTGGTCTTGCCGGCGCCGTTGGGGCCGAGCACGCCGAGGACCGTGCCCTCACGGACATCCAGGTCCACGCCGTCCAGTGCTTTGGTCTCGCCGTAGTGCTTGACCAGTCCCCGGACCTCCACGGCGTTCGTCACGCCGCTCTGGGGGTTCTTGTCGATTCGCGTCATGCCCCCCATGAGAACAGCCGCCACCGACAACGCACCGACAGGCTGCCGACAGCCCTCCGACGCGGAGATGTCGGAGGGCTGTCGGACCCGGTCGGAGCTATGGAGCTATCGGAGCTAGTGGACGCTGTGCTCTTCCAGGGGGAACGTTCCGCCCACCACGTCCTCGGCGAAGGCCCGGGCCGCATCCGTCATGGTGCCGCGCAGATCGGCGTACTGCTTCACGAACCGCGGCATCTTCCCGCCGGTCAGGCCCATCATGTCGGTCCACACCAGCACCTGGGCGTCGCACTCCGCGCCGGCGCCGATGCCGACCGTCGGGATGTGCAGCGATCGGGTCACCTCGGCGGCCAGCTCGGCCGGAACCAGTTCGAGGACCACCGCAAAGGCGCCCGCGTCCTGCGCCGCCTTGGCGTCCCGCAGCAGGCGGTGCGCAGCCTCGTCCCCGCGGCCCTGCACCCGGTACCCCATGGCGTTCACCGACTGCGGGGTCAGGCCCAGGTGGGACATGACCGGGATGCCGGCCTGCACGATCAGCTCGGTCTGCGCGAGCGAGCGCTCGCCGCCCTCCAGCTTGACCGCGCCGACCCCGGCCTCCTTGACCAGGCGGGTGGCGCTGCGCAGCGCCTGCACCGGGCCCTCCTGGTACGAGCCGAACGGCATGTCGCCGATGACCAGCGCCCGGCTGGTGCCGCGTACAACCGCCGCCGACAGCATGGTCATCTGGTCCATGGTGACCGGGACGGTGGTGTCGTAGCCGAGGTGGCAGTTGCCCATCGAGTCGCCGACGAGGATGACCGGGATGCCGGCCTCGTCGAACACGGACGCGGTCATCGCGTCGTAGGCGGTGAGCATGGGCCACTTCTCGCCGCGTTCCTTGGCGAGGGTGAGGTCGCGGACGGTGATGCGCCGGGAACCCTTTCCTCCGTAGAGGACGGGCCCGGAGGTCTCGCGCGCAGGCGAAACGGAGGCATGCGTCATTGCAACTGCTCCTTGTGTCATCTCGAGGCACCCTGACGGTGTCCCCGGACTCACCCACCATGGTTGCACCCGCCCGGGCCGGGGCGGAAGTGGCCGTGGGCCGTGCGCCGGACACGGGGGGCCACTCGCGCCCATACGGCGGCACGCGCGGGTGAATGTGCGCGTTTCGTGACAAGGGGAACCCTTGTGCCAGGGCCCTTCGTCCTCCCGGTCGTAGGAACCGGAACGGACGGCACGAACAGCTCCCGGTATCGCCTAGGGTCAAGGGGCGTAAACGGAGCGCGAGCACGGCAGTGAGGGCAGTGGCATGGCACAGGCGTATATGACGGACACCGGGAACGGCGGCTCGGAGCCCGAGCCCTCCGGATCCCGCGTCCGGCGCCGGCTCGCCGAACTGCGCCGGGACCCCGGAATCTGGCGGCGGGGGCTCCTCCTCGCTTCGGTGGCCGTACTGCTGTCGCTGGTGATGCTCTTCCACGCCCACCTGCCGAACGACATCGGCAACCTCGGCAGCCTCATCGAGACCTTCCTCCCCTGGCTGGGCCTGGCCGTACCGCTGCTGCTGGCGGGCGCGGTCTGGCGGAAGTCGGCGACCGCGCTCATTGCGATACTGCTGACCGCCGTCGTCTGGGTGAACCTGTTCGGCGGACTGGTCACCGACAAGTCCGGCGGCGGCGGGAACCTGACCGTGGCCACCCACAACGTGGACGCCGACAACGCCGACCCGCGCGGCACCGCGGAGTCGGTCGCGACCTCCGGGGCCGATGTGCTGGCCCTGACCGAGCTCAAGGCGAGCGCGGTGCCCGTCTACGAGCGCGCGCTGGCCGCCACGTACCCCTACCACGCCGTCGAGGGCACGGTCGGGGTATGGAGCAAGTACCCCCTGACCAGCACCCTTCCGGTGGACATCAAGATGGGCTGGACCCGGGCGATGCGCACCACCGTGAAGACCGAGCAGGGGCAGGTGGCGGTGTTCGTCGCGCACCTGCCCTCGGTACGGGTCAAGCTGAACGCCGGCTTCACCGCCAACCAGCGCGACAACAGCGCCGAGGCCCTCGGTCAGGCCCTGGTCTCCGAACCGCTGCGGAAGGTCATCCTGCTCGGCGACCTCAACGGCACCATGAACGACCGGGCCCTGTCCCCGGTGACTTCGCAGATGCGCTCCACCCAGGGCGCGGCCGGCGACGGCTTCGGCTTCAGCTGGCCGGCCGAGTTCCCGATGGCCCGGATCGACCAGATCATGGTCCGCGGGATCAAGCCGGAAGCCTCCTGGACCCTGCCGCGCACCAGCAGCGACCACCTGCCGATCGCCGCCCGCCTCACGCTGAAGCCGTAGGCATAGACCTCGCTACGGGCGCTCGCGCCAGCCGTTGGTGATGGGCAGCCGGCGGTCCTTGCCGAAGCCCTTCGCGGAGATCTTGGTGCCCGGCGGGTACTGCCGGCGCTTGTACTCCGCCGTGTCCACCATGCGCAGGGTCTTCGCCACCAGCTCCGCGTCGAACCCGGCCGCCACGATCGCGGCCATCCCCTGGTCCCGGTCGACGTACCGCTCCAGGATCGCGTCCAGCACCGGATAGTCCGGTAGCGAGTCGGTGTCCACCTGGTCCGGGCGCAGCTCGGCGCTCGGCGGCTTCTCGATGGAGCTCTCCGGGATCGGCGGGGTCTCGTCCCGGTCCGCGGCGGCCCGGTTGCGCCAGCGGGCGAGCCGGAAGACGTCCGTCTTGTAGACGTCCTTGATCGGTCCGTACGCGCCGACCGAGTCGCCGTAGAGCGTGGAGTAGCCGACCGCCAGCTCGGACTTGTTGCCCGGGGCCAGCACGAGGTGGCCCTCCTGGTTGGAGACGGCCATGAGCAGGGTGCCGCGCAGCCGGGACTGGAGGTTCTCCTCGGCGAGGCCGGTGAGCCCCAGCGATCCCATGTACGCGTCGAACATCGGCTCGATGGAGACGGTGCGGAAGTTCAGGCCGGTCCGGCGGGCCAGCTCGGCCGCGTCGTCCCGGGAGTGGTCCGAGGAGTACTTGGAGGGCATCGAGATGCCGTACACGTTCTCTGCGCCGACCGCATCGCAGGCGAGGGCGGCGACCAAGGCGGAGTCGATACCTCCGGAGAGCCCGATCAGGACCGATCGGAAGCCGTTCTTCCGGATGTACGCGCGCAGGCCCACGACCAGCGCCTCGTACACCTCCTCCGCGTCGTCGAGCCGGTCGGCGTAGCCGCCCGTGACGACCGGCTCGTACGGGGCCGGGGGCTCCGCGGAGAGCACGACCCGGTCGATCCGCAGGCCGTCGTCGACCACCCCCTCGGGGGCGTCCGGGGCGGCGGCCGGCAGGTCCAGGTCGATCAGCACGCAGCCCTCGGAGAACTGCGGGGCGCGGGCGAGGACCTCGCCGTCCCGGTCGACCACGATCGAGTCGCCGTCGAAGACGAGCTCGTCCTGGCCGCCCATCATCGCCAGGTAGGCGAGGGTGCAGCCGGCCTCCTGGGCGCGTTTGCGCACCAGTTTCAGGCGGGCGTCGTCCTTGTTCCGCTCGTACGGCGAGGCGTTGACCGAGATCAGCAGCCCGGCCCCGGCGGACCGGGTGGCCGGGACCCGGCCGCCGTCCTGCCAGAGGTCCTCGCAGATGGCCAGGGCCACGTCCACTCCGTGCACCCGGATCACCGGCTGGGTGTTGCCGGGGACGAAGTAGCGGAACTCGTCGAACACCCCGTAGTTGGGGAGGTGGTGCTTGGCGAAGCGCAGTGCGATCCCGCCCCGGTGCAGGACGGCGGCGGCGTTCTCGGGGGCGCCGGCCGGGCGGCCGAGCCGGGGCTCGGCGCGCTCGGCCCGGTCCAGGTATCCGACGATCACCGGGAGTTCCCCGAGCCCCTCGGTGGCGAGCCGCCCCGCGAGCTCGCGCAGGGCGGTCCGGGAGGCTTCGACGAAGGATTCGCGGAGGGCGAGGTCCTCGACGGGGTAGCCGGTCAGCGCCATTTCGGGGAACGCCACCAGGTGGGCGCCCTGCTCGGCGGAGTGCCGGGTCCAGTGCAGGATCGAGTCGGCGTTGGCCGCGATGTGGCCGACGTGCGCGTCGATCTGATTCAGCGCGAGGCGAAGTTGAGGCACGGATCCAGTGTAATCGTCTTTCTGACGCGATGTCCTGGGATCCGTGCCGTGCGCCTGGCGGCGGGCCGGGCCTTGGCTGCTTGGCCAGGGCCTGGCCGGGCGCGCCCGGCCCGGCGGGCCTGGCTGGGCGCGCCTGGCCGGGCGGGCTTAGCTGAGGGGGCCGGACCAGATGGCGGCCTTGTACTCCGCGGGGCCCGGGTCGATCTCGAACTGGAGGCTCTTGGAGTCGTCGGGCAGGCCGTAGCCGAACACGCCGGTGGCGGACTGGCCCGGCAGCAGCGAACCGTCGAAGGGCTTGTAGACCTCGGCGTCGTACATCCGGGTCGCCTCCAGGCCCTTGTCGTCGCGGGCGGAGGGCAGGGCGAGCCGCACCTCGATCCGCTTGTCGGAGTTGTTGGTGATGGTGACGGTCACCTTCGCCGCGAACTTGGGGCGGTCGGGCAGGTACCGGTTGGGCTCCGGCTTGTAGCCCTTGGCTTCGTTGACGGTGACCTGCACCCCGTCGTCGTAGCGGAAGGTCTGACCGAAAGCGAGCGGCTTGGTCTGGCCGGGGAGGTCGCTGGGGGAGGGGGAGGCCGTCGGCTCGGGGGTGCCGTAGTCGTAGTCGTACTCGTCGTCGTACGGGTCGTTGATGCTGTGCTCGTATTTGTCGGAACGTTCCTCCAGCTCTTCCGCGATCTGGACGGTGAAGAAGATGCCGCCGGCCGCGGCGGGGAGGGCGAGCACGCCGAGGACGATGCCGGCGATGGCCATGCCCTTCCGCGGCGCGCCGCGGCGGGCCTTGACCACGCCGGCGATGCCGAGGCCGATGGCCACGGGGCCGACGGTGAGGGCGAGGGCGAAGACGAACGGGACCAGGGCCGTCAGGACGCCCAGGATGCCGAGGACCAGGGCGCCGACGGCCAGACCGTTGGTGTCGGTGGGCGGCGGGAAGGCCGGGGCCCCGGGGACCGGGCCGCCCGGGTAGCCGGGGTAGCCGTAACCGGGGGGCGGGCCCCAGGGGTTGCCGGGGCCGCCGGGTGCGGTGGCGCCGGGGCCGCCGGGAACGCCAGGTGCGGCGAAGGCTGCGGCCGGCGGGGCGGTGGGGGAGGGTGCGGCGAAGGGGTTCGGCGGCGCGAAGGCGGCGTGCTCCGCGGGCGGGGCGTCCACCGGCTCGGGCGCCGGGGCCGGAGCCGGGGTGGGGGCGTCGGCCAGGGTCGGCGCGGGCGCGGGCGCGGGCGCGGGGGCCGGGGCCGGGGTCGGGGCGTCGGCCAGGGTCGGCTCGGGCTGGGCGGGCGGTGCCGACTCGGGCGCGGGCGCCGGGGCTTCGGCCGCGGCGGGCTTGTCCAGCGAGAGGGTGGCCGGGGCCGGAGCCGGGGCCGGCTCGGTGGCGGGCGCGGACTCGGGCGCCGGGGCTTCGGCCGGGGCGGGCTTGTCCAGCGAGAGGGTGAGCGGAGTCGGCTCCGGGGCTGACTCGGTGGCGGGGGCCGGGGTTTCGGCCGGGGTCGGCTTGTCCAGCGACAGGGTGGCCGGGGCCGGGGTTTCGGGCTGGTCGGAGGGCGGGGTCGGGCTGGGTATGGAGGTGCCCTCGGGTTCCGTCGGCGGGCCGGCGGGCGGGGTGTCGCTGGGCGGGTTCGAGGGCGTACTCATGCCTGAGGGAAGTCCTTACGTGGCTGAAACCGGGCTGATGGCCACCCAGCTTTTCATGCCGCGGGGCCGCCTGACACCACGTTTGCCGGCGGACCGCCCCGGGGCCCCGGGAGCGGTGCCCCGGAGCCCCGTACGCCCCCTTATGTCCGGCGGTAGCCCAGCACCGTCATCATCCCGGCCTCCGCGTGGTACACGTTGTGGCAATGCACCATCCACAGCCCAGGGTTGTCGGCGTCGAAGTCCACCGTCAGGGCCCCGTTCGGCAGGATCACCGCGGTGTCCTTGCGGGCCCCGCCCGGCCGCCCGCCCAGTGCGAAGGTGTGCCCGTGCAGGTGGAGCGGGTGCCACATGGTCGTCGAGTTGGCGAACACCAGCCGGACCCGTTCGCCCGCCTTCACCTCGTGCCGCCGGTCCGGTGCGTACGGGCGGCCGTCGAAGGCCCAGTCGTACTTCGCCATGCCGCCGGTCAGCTTGATCTTCACCGTCCGGTCCGGCTCGCGCGCCGCCAGCGCCGCCGCCCCGGCCGCCTTCAGCCGGTCCGCGGTCAGCGGTACGCCGTCCAGTTCGGCGGGCCGGGTCGCGGCCGTGGGCGCCGTCCCCGGCCCGGTGCGCAGCAGGGCCAGTGCCGAGGCGTTCTTGCCCTCGGCCAGCGCGGTCAGCGGGAACACCCCGGCCCCGGCCGTCACGAGCACGTCGCAGCGCTCGCCCATGCCCAGCAGCAGTGAGCGGGTCCTGGTGTGTTCCACGGGGTAGCCGTCGGTGTGCGTCACCGTCAGTTCGTGGCCGCCCAGGGCGATCCGGAAGGCGGTGTCCCCGCCCGCGTTGATGATCCGCAGCCGGATCCGGTCGCCGGGCCGGGCCTGGAACGTCGACGGGTCCTCCGCCACCCGTCCGTTGACGAGGTAGTGGGGGTAAGCGACGTCGCCGGCGTCGGGGCCGAGGATGTCGCTGTCGAAGCCCATGCCGATCCGGGACGGGCCGGAGCCGGAGCCGGATCCGGGGCTCGCGGAGGCGCTTGCCGGGCCGTGCCCGCTGCCGTGCTGCCCTCCGTGTCCGCCGCCGCTCGTGGCCATGCCCATGCCCTTGCGGAGCTCGGCCAGGACCGCGTCCGGGGTGGAGCCGTCGACCCCGTCGAGCCAGTCGTCGAGGACGACCACCCACTCCTTGTCGTACGAGAGGGGCTCCTTCGGGTCCTCCACGATCAGCGGGGCGTACAGCCCGCGGTCCTGCTGGACCCCCGAGTGCGGGTGGAACCAGTACGTGCCCGGGTGGGGGACCGCGAACCGATAGGTGAAGGACCCGCCGGCCGGGATGTCCCGCTGGGTCAGGCCGGGCACCCCGTCCATGTCGTTGCGCAGGGCGAGGCCGTGCCAGTGCAGGGAGGTGGCCTCGGGCAGGTGGTTGGCGAGGGTGAGCGCGAGGGTTCCGCCGGCGGTGACCCGTACCTCGCGGCCGGGGAGCGCGTCCCCGTACGCCCAGGACCGGACGGTCCGGCCGCCGCCGAGGTCCAGCGGGGTGGCGGTGGCGGTCAGGCGGACCTCGCGGACCGGCCCGGTGGCCTTGCGGGCCCGTTCGGCGGCCTGTACCTCGGGTCCGGCCGGGTCGACGAAGCCGCCGGGGGCAGCGGCCCCGGCGCCGCCGTGGTTCATGCCCTCGTGGCCGGTGCTGCTGCCGGCCCCGTCACCGGTGGAACAGGCGGTGAGCAGTCCGGATCCGGCGACGGCGAGCCCGGCGCCGAGCACGGTGCGACGGGTGGGGGACGGGTGTCGGGTGGGAAGAGAGCGCATGGTGCACCTCGTGGTGTGGTGAGGCGAGCAGGTGGGCACGTCTGCTGCCGGCCACCCCGTGGTCCGGGGGCGCGACGGCAGCCGGGCCCGCGCCTATACGCGCAGCACCGCCAGCCGGGCGAGGAGCTCACGGCCGGCCGGCGGATCCGGCCCGCCCCCGGTCCGTACGGCCGGCCCGCACCCGGCCGCGCGCGCGGCCGGGTTGCGGACGCCGAAGGTCCGCCCGAGCAGGAACAGGGTCAGCCCGGCCAGCACGGCCAGGCAGACGGCCATCGGGTCCATCCCGGTCCCGGGGACCGGCGCCTCGGCACGCAACCCGGCTGCGGGCCCGGCCCCGGGCTCCACCAGGGGGAGGGGCTCCGGCTCGGTCATCGGGTGGTCCGGCTGGTGCCGGTCGTGGGACGGCGGGGCAACGAAATGGGCCCCGGAGCCGTCCTTCCCCATGGAAGACGCGTGTGACTCGTCCGGATGCCCCAGCGTGTGCATGGTCACGATGCCCAGCAGAACGGCCGCGAGCAGCAGCATCCGGGGCCACCGGGCGGCTCGCGGGACCGTGCGCAGGGCAGGGCGCGTCATGAGCCGAACCCTACCCCGGGTGGGTATCCGATCGTCGTATTGGACCACGCCCTGCTTAGGATGAGTCACATTATGTCCACCAAAGGTACGCGGTTGATCGCCGCCTTCCTCGGCCTGAGCGCTGCGGCGTACACCGCCTGGGTGCTCGAAGTCGTCCTCTCCACCGGGCTGAACCCCATCGAGACGTACGTCAGCGAGCTCGCCGCGCAGGACCAGCCGCTCGGCGGCCTGTTCCGGGCCACCGACTTCACCGCCGGCGTGCTCGCGTTCACCGGCGGCCTGCTCGCCCTGATCCGGCTCGCGCCGCACCCCGAAGCGCGCCGGGCCTGGACCGTGATCGGCTGGCACGGGGTCGCCCTGTTCGGCGCCGCCACCGCCGCCGACGCCTGGCTTCCGCTCAGCTGCAAACCCACCGTCGACCCCGCGTGCGCCTCCCGGGAGACCGCCGGACTGGTCCCCGCCACCCACCAGGCCCATGCCATCAGCAGCAGCCTCGCCATGTGCGGGGCCCTGGTCGCCATCGTGGCGCTCACCGTCGCCGCCCGCCGCTACGGGTGCTTCGCCCCGCTCGCCCGGTACGGACCGGTCCTGGTCATCCTCGAGCTTGCCGCCACCGTCTGGACGCTCAGCGCGATCGCCCTGTTCACCGCGGGGCACGGCACCTGGGCGCTCGGCATCGGCCAGCGCCTCCAGGTGCTGCTGGTGGCCGTCTGGCTGGGCGTGCTCGCGTACTCCGTCTGGACGGAACGCCGCACATGAGCGCGGGCCGCCCCGGCTTCGAGGGCTCGGCGGGCTCGGCGCGCTTCGAGGCGTTCGAGGGGTTCGTGCGGGCCGGCAGCGACCGGGTCCCGCTGCACGTCCGCGTCGAGGGCAGCGGCCCGGTCTGCGTCCTCAGCACCGGCCTCGCCATGAGCTGGTTCGACTGGGACCCGGTCGTCCCGCCGCTCCTCGCCGCGCACCGCACGGTGGTCCGCTTCGACCGCCCCGGCCACGGGCTCAGCGCCGCCCCGGCCGCGCCGCCCACCGTCGCCGGGGAGGCACACCGGATCGCCGCCCTGCTCGACGCGCTCGGCCTGCCCGGACCCGTCACCCTCGCCGGGCACTCCCTCGCCGGATTCCACGCCGAGGCCTTCGCCCGGCTGTACCCGGACCGCACGGCCGCCCTGATCCTGCTCGACAGCAGCGTCGAGGAGACCGCCCCGGCCCCCGCCCCCGGCACCGCCGCCCTGCGCACCGCCGCCGCCCGCGCCCTCGGGCGGGCCGTCACCGCAGCCGGGCTGCCCGCCGCGCTCGGCCCGCTGCTGCGCCGCACCGCCGTGCGCGTCGGCCGCACCGGCGGCCCCGACCCCGCCCCGCGGGAACTCGTACGCCGCTGCTACCGCACCGGCCGGGTCTGGCAGGGCGCCCTCCTGGAGAACGCCCGCTACCCGGACATGGCCGCCGAGCTCCTGGCCCTGCGCGCCACCCGCCCGCTGACCGCCCCGGCCACCGTCCTCGCCGCCCACGACGGCTCCGGCCGCCCGGCCGCCCTCCGCTGGCTCACCCGCCAGGCCGGGCTGGCCGACGCCCTGTCCGCCCGCTTCCAGGTCGCCGAACCGTCCGGCCACCTGGTCATGCTGGACCGCCCGCAGGAGGTCGCGGCGGCGGTACTGGCGGCCGGCGAGTAAGCCGGCCCGTACGACCGGAAGCGGCCGTACGGGTAAACCCGTACGGCCGCTTTTAATTGTGTCTGCCGGTCAGCTGCGCGGGGCGGCCCCGCGCTGCTTCAGAAGGTCGGCCATCAGCAGCAGCTCCGACTGCTGGGCGTCCGCCATCCCCTGGGCCAGCTGCCGCTCGACCGGGACCTCGCACAGCTTCGCGCAGCCCTCGGCCATGGCGACCCCGCCCTTGTGATGGTCGGTCATCAGCTGCAGGAAGAGGACCTCCGCCGCCCGGCCCTCCAGGGTGCCGAGCTCCGCCAGCTCCGCCTTCGTCGCCATGCCCGGCATCAGCGCGCCCGGCTTGGTGGTGACCCCGCCCATGGCATGCCCGCCGTGCTCGCCCTTACCGCTGTGCTCGCCGTGGCCGCCGTGGCCGCTCCCGCCTCCGGAGCCCTCCTCGGCCATCCAGGCCATCGGCTCCTGCCCCGGAGCCACCTTCGGCAGCCCCCACATGTCCAGCCAGCCCAGCATCATGCCCCGCTGGTTGGCCTGGGTGTTGGCGATGTCGTAGGCGAGGTTCCGGATCCCCTCGTCCTTCGTACGGTCGCGCACGATGAAGGACATCTCCACCGCCTGCTGGTGGTGCACCGACATGTCCCGGGCGAAACCGGCGTCCGCCGAGGTGGCCTCGGGACGGCTGTCCCCGGAGTCCGAGGATCCGCTCGCGGTGGCCACCGTGGCCGCCGCCGCGAGCAGCAGCGCGAGGACGACGGCGCCGAGCGCCGCTGCGTACGTACGGGTGCGGGTCACTGTGCGGCCAGCCCCTGCGTGCAGGCAGCACCCGGCTCCGGGGTCTGCGGGCCCTGCACGTACTTGCCGAAGAACTGGTCCACCCGCGGGTCACCCGCACCGTCCACGGTGACCTGCTTGCCCCACGCGCTCAGCATGATCGCGCCGGACTGCTCCTTCACCGGGCTCATCAGCGTGTACGGGGTCTTCTTCACCTTCTCGGCGAGCTTGTCGACCTCGGCCTTGGGCGCCTTGTCGCTGTACGTCACCCAGACCGCGCCGTGCTCCAGCGAGTGCACCGCGTTCACCTCGGGGACCGGGGCGGTGTAGACGTCCCCGTCGCAGTTCATCCACCGCTGGTGGTGGTCGCCGCCCACCGGCGGGGTCATCTCGTACTTCACCGGAGTGTCGACGTGGTTGCGGCCGAGCTTCTTCGCGTCCCAGACCTGCTCGCCGGAGACCGGAGCCTTGATCGCCTCGTCGCGCTTGCGGTCCTTCTCGTTCTGGTCGTTGATCACATACGCGCCGAAGCCGGCCAGGGCGACGATCACGACCGTCGAGGCGGTGATCGCGAGGATCTTGTTGCGGCGGTCGCGGGCCTGCTCGGCCCGGCGCATCTCGGCTATGCGGGCCTGGCGGGAGTTCTCGGGACCGGGGTTCTTGCCGTTGCGGCCGGTCTTGGTAGCCATCTCGGTATGCCTGTCCTTCTGCTGAGGGGGGTGAGGTGATGCGTCGTGGTCATCGATGAACCGGACCGGTCAGGTCCGCAGCACTCGAAGGACATGGAGATCGGGCGCCCGGGCCGCGGGCTGCGGAGGCCGCACCGCCCCGGCTGAACCCGCCACGCGCGCGGCGGGCGGTTCGGCCCGCGGCGCGGTCACGGCGGGTGGCGGGGCGGGCAACACACCCGGGGTCACATGGGAGAGGGGGGAACAGCGGGGCTGGTCGTGCGGGCACGCGTACTCCGGATGGCCGACCGCCACCGCGGAACCCGCCGGGTGCACCCGGAGCGGACCCTCGCCCCCGCCGGCCCGCGCACACAGGTACAGCGCGGCCACCAGCGTGCCGAAGGCACACAGCAGTGCCGCTCGGCGCACTCTGCGCCCGCGCTGCGTGTGCTGCCGGCCCCCCATGGGCGCAGATGGTAATGCTCATGCCGGGCAAGAGGTCAGTGCGGGGTGCCACCGGACTTCCGGGGTGCGTAATCTGGCGGAAACCACAGCCCGCGATACTGGGCCCGGCGGGCCCCGGCGCAACTGGTGCACAGGCCGTCTGAACTGCGAGGATGAAGGCATGGACAAGCAGCAGGAATTCGTCCTCCGGACGCTCGAGGAGCGCGACATCCGCTTCGTGCGCCTGTGGTTCACCGACGTACTCGGCTTCCTCAAATCGGTCGCGGTCGCCCCCGCCGAACTCGAGCAGGCCTTTGACGAGGGCATCGGCTTCGACGGCTCGGCGATCGAGGGCTTCGCGCGGGTCTACGAGTCCGACATGATCGCCAAGCCGGACCCGGGGACCTTCCAGATACTGCCGTGGCGCGCCGAGGCCCCCGGCACCGCCCGCATGTTCTGCGACATCCTGATGCCGGACGGCTCCCCCTCCTTCGCCGACCCGCGCTTCGTCCTCAAGCGCATCCTGGCCAAGACCTCCGACCTGGGCTTCACCTTCTACACCCACCCGGAGATCGAGTTCTTCCTGCTGAAGGACAAGCCGCTGGACGGCTCCCGTCCGGTCCCCGCCGACAACTCCGGCTACTTCGACCACACCCCGCAGAACGTGGGCATGGACTTCCGCCGCCAGGCGATCACCATGCTCGAATCCATGGGCATCTCGGTCGAGTTCAGCCACCACGAGGGCGCACCGGGCCAGCAGGAGATCGACCTCCGCTACGCCGACGCGCTGTCCACGGCCGACAACATCATGACCTTCCGCCTGGTCATGAAGCAGGTGGCCCTCGAACAGGGCGTCCAGGCCACCTTCATGCCGAAGCCGTTCTCGGAATACCCCGGCTCGGGCATGCACACCCACCTCTCCCTCTTCGAGGGCGACCGCAACGCGTTCTACGAATCGGGCGCCGAGTACCAGCTCTCCAAGGTCGGCCGCTCCTTCATCGCGGGCCTGCTCCGCCATGCGGCGGAGACGGCGGCGGTCACCAACCAGTGGGTGAACTCCTACAAGCGCATCTGGGGCGGCTCCTCCCGCAGCGCCGGCGCGGGCGGCGAGGCCCCCTCGTACATCTGCTGGGGCCACAACAACCGCTCCGCCCTGATCCGCGTCCCGATGTACAAGCCGGGCAAGACGGGCTCCTCCCGCGTGGAGGTCCGCTCGATCGACTCGGGCGCCAACCCCTACCTCACCTACGCGGTGCTCCTGGCCGCGGGCCTGAAGGGCATCGAGGAGGGCTACGAACTCCCGGCCGGCGCCGACGACGACGTCTGGGCGCTCTCCGACGCGGAACGCCGCGCGATGGGCATCGAGCCCCTCCCGCAGAACCTGGGCGAGGCCATCTCCCTGATGGAACGCAGCGAACTGGTCGCCGAAACCCTCGGCGAGCACGTCTTCGACTTCTTCCTCCGCAACAAGAAGCAGGAGTGGGAGGAATACCGCTCGGAGGTCACAGCCTTCGAACTCCGCAAGAACCTCCCGGTCCTGTAAGGGCAGGTCAGAGCCCCATCGGGGCATGCACGACACTCTGGGCCGACGGTCACTGACCGCCGGCCCAGGGCCGTCTCACCGGCCCTGGGCCGTCTGTGGGCCGTCCGACGGGGAACCCGAGGCCTTGTTAGACCCAGTCCACGGCCTTCCGGGTCCGTCCCTCGCTGCTCGGCATGAGATGCGTGTAGGTCCGGAGCGTGAAGCCGGGGTCACCGTGCCCCAGGTACGTGCTGAGCGCCTTGACGTTCTCGCTGGCGTCCAGGAGCACCGACGTGTAGAAGTGCGCGTGCATCCCGTGCTCCCGAGCGGCCTTGTGACGCTCGCCGGACTTCGGTTCCTCCAGCACCCCAGCAGCGACGAGGGCGGGCTTTCACACGCGGGTGTTGAAGTCGGTCCGTTGCACGGCCCCGCCGCCGACGAGCAAGAACAGGAGCCGCTTCGTGACGAGCGGCCCGTCCGGCCGGAGCCAGGGGAGTGTGACGTCCACGGGCGGGAACTCCTCGCTGCTTGAACACATGGGCCACGCTGTCCGGAAGCGGTACGTCCCGCTCCTTGCCGCGCTTGGGCGGTGAGAACACGAGGTGTCCGTTGACCACCTTCACCTGGCAGTCCACGTGGACCCACCCTGTCTCGCCGTTCACCGCGCCCACGGTGAGCCCGAAGATCTCGCCCTGCCTCAGCCCGCAGCCGCCGCCGACATCGGCCATCGTTTGGTACCGCGCGGGGAGCGCGGACCGCACGGTGAAGACGCGCTCCGCGGTCCACGGACGTACACGGGGCGTCGCGGCCAGGGGAGCGCGGACCGAGGTCGCGCGGCGCGGGTTCTTGAGCAGGTGCCCGTCTTCCACGGCCGCGGTCAGCACGGCCGACACGGTGTTGAAGATGGCGCGCCGGTAGGAGGACTTGGGGAGCAGGTTCTCCAGCACGCCGAGCCACTCCCGAATGTGCTCGGGCTTGAACGAGCCCAGGGGCCGGGTGCCGATGTGCGGGAACGCGTGGAGCCGGAGCTGCACCTCCACGGTGGTGCGGGTGGTCATGTCGGTGGTCTGCGCTGCGATCCACTTCTCGCCGTACTGGCGGAAGGTGGTCCGGCCGACGGCCGGGTCGACGTGGGACAAGTACCTCGACTTCTACCACATGGCGCGAAGCCCACCTCTAGGATCCTTCTATCGCGCTACGGAAGCTGGTGAGGTCATGACTGATTCGCACGAATCCCCCCACAGACAAGATGCGTTGTTCGCCGGCGACGACCCGATTCTTGATTCAGGGAGCGATCTTCTAAATCGCCAACGCTTGGCTCGCGCGCTGGCCGAAGAAGTGCAGGGGATGAACGCGACGCGCGGTGCAGTTGTTGCAATCACCGGAAAATGGGGTTCAGGGAAAACTTCACTCTTGAATCTCGCTGCTAACATTTTGCAAGATACTGAGCACGTGCGGGTGGTCGATTTCAACCCGTGGTTCTTTTCAGGTACCGACCATCTAATTCGCTTCTTCTTTGATGAGATGGCGCGGCAGCTGAGTAGCGAGAGAGGCCGAAAGAAGCGACTTCAGGATTCCATCGCAGGAGTCGCAGAGCGGTTCAGTAAGTACTCGGCCTCACTGTCACCGCTAAAGTTCATTCCCGGCGTTGGGGCGGTAATTGACTCCGCAGAGAAAACTGCGGAGGGTGTCAATCAAGCACTCAGTTCCAGCATCCACGAGCAGCGCATCGAGATAGCTGCAGCTCTGGAAGGGATGAATGGCAGGATTGTCGTACTGATCGATGATATTGATCGCTTGACGCGTCAGGAAATCAGAGACCTGTTTCGACTGGTTCGCCTGAACGGATCATTCCCAAATGTGGTCTATCTCCTCTGCTTTGACAGGAGTGTCGTCGAAAGAGCCCTAGGAGAGGATGGGCTGGATGGCGCAGCCTATCTCGAGAAGATCGTGAAAACTTCCGTCGAAGTTCCGCCCGCTGCCGATGAGGCGCTGGCATCTATTCTTCAGCAGGGTATGCTTGGAGCGCTTCAGGGTGTCGCGACCGGCCCGGCCGACGAGGATCGCTTGCCAGACGTATTTTGGCAGGTAGTGCGCCCTCTGTTCGGAACCGTCCGGGACATCAAACGGTTTCTATCATCACTCACTCTGGCAGCGCGTTCCGTAGGCGAGGAAGTGTCTCTGCCTGACCTGATGGCGCTGGAGGCGATCCGTGTTCTACGGCCAGCTGCGCATGACCTAATCGCCGAAAATCTTGGGGCGCTTACCACGACGCACGGATGGCAGTCAGCAAACCGGAATCAATCTGCCGTCTCGGCAGGCGCAGAAGTAGTAACGGCGCTTATAGAAAAACTGCCAAGCGGTGTAGGGCGAGCCCTCGTAACGTATGTCTTCCCTGCAGCTCAATGCCATACGGAGAATCTGTGGCACGGGACGGACTACCTTGCCACTTGGCGGCGCGACCGTCGAGTAGCCCACCCGGAAGTTCTGCGATACTACCTGCACAGAGAGCTGCCGAGTGGAACCGCGCTCGGAAGTCAAGTCGATGCAATTCTCGAGGCCTCGAACGATACGGCCACACTTCGACATGCCCTGCTTGCGATTCCGGACGTTCAATTCGAAGATGCTCTGGACCGATTCCTCGCATATGTCGATCTAGTCGAGGTCGAAGGCATTGGTGGCGCCGTCACAGTCTTTCTGGAGATGTTTCCTCGCGTAACAGAAGACCGCCCTGGAATGTTCGACTTCGGGGGCGATCTCTTGATCCTGCGACCAGTAATCAGGCTCATGAGGCGCGTGGATGCGGGTGACGTCGACCAGGTGGCTCGGTCGGTGTTTGACGCAACCCAAAGCCCTCATGCCCGCCTGAGATTCATCTCCCTTATCGGGCATCGGGATAACGGAGCAGAGGCTCCCCTAATTTCGTCTGAGCTTGAAGCTGAACTTCGATCAAACCTCGGCCGACAGTTGACGTCCTCGTCTCCAGAGTCACTGGTCGGAGAGAAGGAGCTGCTACGCACTGTAGTTCAAGCTATCGACTGCGATCCGACTTCCGGAAATCTCGCTTTCCAGGCAGCGGGCGCGCCGACGGTAGTGGCTCAACTCTTGGAGACAGCTCTTTCCACGTCGAAAAGTAATTCACTGGGAAGCGTGGTGGTGCGGCACGAGGACAGGCTTGCCTGGGATGCGCTGGTATCCGTGTATGGCGGGGAGGAGCGCTTCCATGCCGCTGTCGGAGAAATGAAGAATTCAATAGCGGAGAGTGATCGAAGTCCTCGCCTTACCCGCGCGCTTGTCGCATACGAGCGATATGCAGGCGGCTGGCGCCCCAGGACGTTTTAGCTGAATCCGCCGTTTCTGGGGTGCTGATGCCTCTGCCGGCGTGCTCAGGGCTCCGTAAGGCTGCCATCCACGCGGCCCATTCGTGGGCGGATAAGGCGAATCGGCAGCGATCTTATCCCCTGACTTGCCGAAACATCTGAGAAGCACGGGCCCCTCCGGAGCCGTGTGCTGAAGCCGTCTGAGGCCGCAGTCGTGACACGGCTGGGGCCGTCTCTGAGCCGTCGGAGGGTGGCCAGGGGTCACCGGCGATGACCAATGACGGCCTCTCAGATGCGGGTTGAGATGGGGTCGGTAGCAGATCCGCTTGGCAGGCTGAGGCGGACATGACTTCCTCCGCAACAACAAGAAGCAGGAGTGGGAGGAATACCGCTCGGAGGTCACCGCCTTCGAACTCCGCAAAAACCTTCCGGTGCTGTAGCCGCAGGACGGCAGAAGGCCGGGGCGCCCAGTGGGTGTCCCGGCCTTCTTTTTGCTGTTCCGCTGTCAGTCGGTGGCGCGGTACCAGGCTGCCAGGGGTGGGGTCGAGGTGGTGGAGGTCGGGGTGGGCTGGGTGGGGGACGTGGTGGTGTGGAGGCGGGCGTCGAGGCCCAGGACCGCCGTGGTGGTGGGGCCGGCGGACTCCAGGACGCCGGCCGGGGCGCCCGCGTAGAGCATCTGGGACTGGGACCAGGCCGCCGGGCTGTCGAGGCCCGTGGTGGCGATGGTGCCCTTGTCCGAGCGGCCCGAGAGGAGGCGGCCCGCGGCGCTCACCGCGCCGTAGCCGGCCCGGCCGCCGGATTCGGTGACGGCGGAGACCTGGGGCTTGCCGGGGCCGGCCGTGACCAGGGCCGAGCGGACCATGCCCGAGTCCGGGCGGCGGAAGTACAGGCGGATGCCCTGGCCCTCGGGGGCCGCGGACAGCGGCACCGTGGTCGCCGGCAGGCCGGTGGCGAAGGGGCCCTGGAGCGGGGCGCCCGGGGTGGCGCGGGTCCAGGCCAGGACGGTACGGCCGGTGGAGGCGAAGACATGGGTGCGGCCGGCGGCGTCGGTCGAGGTCACCGGGTCGCTCTGCAGGTCCCCGCCGCCCAGCTGCTGCCAGGGCCCGAAGCCGCCGGCCGGGAGCTGGGTGCGGGCGCGCAGGCTGCGCTTGGCGTCGCGGACGTAGACGGTGAGGAGGCCGTTCCGGTCCACCGCGACCGCGGGTCCGCTGATCGCCGAGGTGCCGTCGGAGTCGGCGGCCTCCGGGGTGCCGGCCGACTGCCATGCGCCGAAGGGGCCGTTGGGGGCGGACTGGACGGCGTACACGACCTCGCGCCGGTAGTCCTGTGCGCGGCTGCCCAGGGTGGTGCGGGTGCCGAAGACGGCGATCCGGCCGTCGGGCAGCCGGGCGGCGGAGGCGCCCGGGTCCATGCCGGTGCCGGGGAGCAGGACCGGTCCGGTCCAGGAGGCCTTCGGGCCGGTGCCGGTACGGGTCCAGTGGGCCATGTGCCCGTCCAGGGCGGCGAAGGCCCAGAGCCGGCCGCCGGTTCCCTCGACCAGCCAGGAGGTGTTGTCGGCGCGGGTGTAGCGGATGCTGTGGGCCCAGATGTGGCCGGACGGGAGGTTGCCGACCTTGCGGTCGCCGCAGCCGGCGGGGCTGCCGCAGTGGTTCTGCCGGTCGGCCCAGCCGTACGTCCGGAGGTAGCCGACCTTGGCCTGGACGGTGACCGCGTCGAGGCTGCGGGGCAGGACGCCGTTGTGGTAGCCGAGGTAGTTCTGCACCGTGAAGTGCGGGCGGTTCTTGACCTGCGCGTAGCGCTCGGCGGCGGCCTGCGTGAAGCGGGCGCCGAACATGTGGTCCTGGTGGTCGTCCGGGGTGCCGCTCTTCGGGTGCTTGCCCGGGGTCGGGTCCTGCATCCGTATCGTCGTCGGCTTGTACCGCTCGATCACGCCCGCGATCGTGGCGATGACCTGGTCCTTGGTGTACGTGAAGGGCTGCTTGACCGGGCTGCCGGCGCTGAGCTGGGACTCCAGGCCGGGTATCTTGCCCTCCCACAGGCCGCGCAGGCTGTGGGGGCGGTGGGCGCCTATGTGACCGGCCTCACGCAGCTCCAGCCAGACCAGGTTCACCTGGGGCTTGGCCACCAGGGTGTCGACCTCGGCCTGGCCGCCGCCGGCGGTGGGTATCGCGATGCGCTGCCAGGGGCTGGTGCGGTCGCCGGTGGCCATCTGGGCGTAGGCGGCGCGTATGCCGTTCTGGCGGGCCTCGGCGTAGCCCGGCTTGTCGGCCGGCGGCTTGGGGCCCTTGCCTGCCGCGTTGATGCCGTCGGACTCGCCGGAGGTGAGGTAGGTGGTGGTGAGCTTCGTCCCGGAGACCAGGGTGCGGCTGAGGTCCGGGTTCATGAAGAACAGGTCGTCGTCGGGGTGGGCGACGATCTGGAGGACCGAACCACCGTTGGTCGCGGCGGGGCGGACTGCTGCCTTCCGGTCACTGGGTTCAAACCCGGCGTCCGCGCCGGTCTCCTGGCCGTAGGCAACGGCAAGGACGCCGGTGGCGCCGGCGGTGATCACGGTGAGCAGGGCCGCGAGGCGGATGCGCAGGGCAGGAAGCATCAGTCACCCCTGAATGGTCGGTCCGGTGCGGAAACTCCGCCGAGCAGTCAGATAGAGGTCAATACGGGGAACTTGGTTCACCGCGTTTGCCGATGACTCCACTGATTCCGGTTACGACCGGTTCCGATTGTGCCCTGTGCATTTGTGAAAGGAAAAATCGCCCAGGATCCGGACGTTGAGAGTCCGTCAGTATGTCCAGGGTCGGGATAGATGATTGTGGCTTGATGGTATTAGTGCTGGATTGTCCGGTTTCTTGGGTTGGGTGTGGGGGTGCGTGGACTGCCGTGGCGTGGGGTTCCCGTCCTGTCGTCCGGTGTGGAGCTTCGGCGTGCAGCCAGGGTGACCAGGTCTTTTGTGGCCCGCAGGGCTGACGGGGTGTCGGTTGCCGGTGGTGGCGAAGGGATCCTGTGGCGGCCGACACTGCCGCGTTCGGTCGCGTCCGGCGCGTACGGGTCGGGCGCCGTGGCCGGGCGGTCCGCCCTGACTCTGTGACCTTGGACACTTCCCAGGTGGAGGCGGTCCCGCACACCCCACTCATGTGATGCCGGTCACCGCATGCGGCGATGTGACGCACCGTGAGGCGCAACACATGCCGGGCCGGAGGGTACGGATAGGCTCGGCCGGGGCAGGGCACTGGCGTGGACGGACGCGGGAGGCAGAGCGGGATGACGGTCCCCGGACGCAGGAGCAGCACCTTCATCCGGCTGCTGCGCAGCGGGTTCACGGACCCCTCGGCCGCCGCCCGGCTGCTGGACTCCGACGCGCTGGCCGCCGTACGCACCGATCCGGTGCTCCTCGACGCGCTCGGCGTGACCGCCGACCCGGACCTCGCCCTCCTCGGTCTGGTACGGCTGGCCGAGGCGCAGAGCGAGGCGGAACGGCCCGCCCTGCTGTCGACGCTGATCAGCGCCAAGCCGCTGCGGGACCGGCTGCTCGGGGTGCTCGGCGCCTCCGAGGCCCTCGGCGACCACCTGGCCCGCCATCCGCAGGACTGGCAGGCCCTGGTCACCTACGAGGCCACCGACCTGCACCCCGGGCTCGCCGAGTTCGAGGCCGGGCTGGCGGAGGCCCACGACCCGGTCGCGCTGCGGATCGCCTACCGCCGCTGCCTGCTGTCCATCGCCGCACGCGACGTCTGCGGCACCACCGACGTCGCCCAGACCGCCGCCGAGCTCGCCGACCTGGCCACCGCCACCCTCCGCGCCGCGCTGCGGATCGCCTCCGCCGCCGCCCCCGAGGACGCCGCCCTGTGCCGGCTCGCGGTCATCGCCATGGGCAAGTGTGGGGGCAACGAGCTCAACTACGTCTCCGACGTGGACGTGATCTTCGTCGGGGACGCCACGAGGGACGCCACGAAGGACGCCGCGAACGGGGCCGACGAGGGCAAGGCCCTGCAGGCCGCCACCCGGCTGGCCTCCCACCTGATGCGGATCTGCTCCGAGACCACGGTCGAAGGGACCATCTGGCCGGTCGACGCGAACCTCCGCCCCGAGGGCAGAAACGGTCCGCTGGTCCGCACCCTCGCCTCACACCTCGCCTACTACCAGCGCTGGGCCAAGACCTGGGAGTTCCAGGCCCTGCTCAAGGCCCGGGCGGTGGCCGGCGACGAGGAGCTCGGGGACGCCTACATCGAGGCCATAACGCCCATGGTGTGGCAGGCCGCCGAGCGCGAGAACTTCGTCGCCGACGTACAGAAGATGCGCCGCCGCGTGGTCGACAACATTCCCGCCGCCCAGGTCGACCGCGAGCTGAAGCTCGGCCCCGGCGGCCTGCGCGACGTCGAGTTCGCCGTGCAGCTGCTCCAGCTCGTGCACGGCCGCAGCGACCCCGCCCTCCGCTCCGGGACCACCCTCGACGCCCTGCACGCCCTCGCCGCCGGCGGGTACGTCGGCCGCGCCGACGCCGCCCAGCTCGGCGACGCGTACCGGTTCCTGCGCGCCATGGAACACCGCATCCAGCTCTACCGGCTGCGCCGCACCCACCTCGTCCCGGAGGACGAGGCCGACCTGCGCCGCCTCGGCCGCTCCATGGGCCTGCGCACCGAACCCGTCGTCGAGCTCAACAAGGCCTGGCGGCGGCACGCCTCGGTGGTCCGGCGGCTGCACGAGAAGCTGTTCTACCGGCCCCTGCTCGACGCCGTCGCCCAGCTCGCCCCCGGCGAGACCCGGCTCTCCCCGCAGGCGGCCGGCCAGCGCCTGGAGGCCCTCGGGTACGCCGATCCGGCCGCCGCCCTGCGCCACCTGGAGGCCCTCGCCTCCGGTGTCACCCGCAAGGCCGCCATCCAGCGCACCCTGCTGCCCGTCCTGCTGGGCTGGTTCGCCGACTCCGCCGACCCGGACGCCGGCCTGCTGAACTTCCGGAAGGTCTCCGACGCCCTCGGCAAGACCCCCTGGTACCTGCGGCTCCTCAGGGACGAGGGCGCGGCGGCCGAGAACCTGGCCCGGGTGCTGTCCGCCGGCCGGCTCGCCCCCGACCTGCTGATGCGCGCCCCGGAGGCGGTGGCCCTGCTCGGCGACCCCGAGGGCCTGGCACCGCGTACCCACGAGGCCCTGGAGCAGGAGGTGCTGGCCGCGGTCGGCCGGGCCGAGAACGCCGAGGCCGCCGTCGTCGCCGTCCGCGGGGTCCGCCGGCGCGAACTCTTCCGCACCGCCGCCGCCGACATCATCGGCTCGTACGGTACGGAGGACCTGCCCGCCGAGGAGGACCCCGGCGCCCTGGTCGACCGGGTCGGCGACGCCGTGTCCGACCTCACCGCCGCCACCGTCGGCGGCGCCCTGCGCGCCGCCGTCGGCGGCCACTGGGGCGAAACCCTCCCCACCCGGTTCGCGGTGATCGGGGTGGGCCGGTTCGGCGGCCACGAACTCGGCTACGGCTCCGACGCCGACGTCCTCTTCGTCCACGAACCCCGCGAGGGCGTCGACGAACAGGAGGCCGCCAAGGCCGCCCAGACCGTCATCGCCGAAATGCGCCGGCTGCTCCAGCTGCCCACCGCCGACCCGCCGCTTCTGATCGACGCCGATCTGCGGCCGGAGGGGCGCAGCGGCCCGCTGGTCCGCACGCTCTCGTCCTACGCCGCCTACTACAAGCGCTGGTCCCTGGTCTGGGAGAGCCAGGCCCTGCTGCGTGCCGAGCCGGTGGCCGGCGACGAGGAGCTCGGCCGCCGCTTCACCGAGCTGATCGACCCGCTGCGCTACCCGATGGAAGGGCTGGGCGAGGACGCCGTACGGGAGATCAGGCGGCTCAAGGCCCGGATGGAAGCGGAACGCCTGCCGCGCGGCGCCGACCCGACCCTGCACACCAAGCTCGGCCGGGGCGGCCTGAGCGACGTCGAGTGGACGGTGCAGCTCATGCAGCTGCGCCACGGCTGGGCCGAACCGGGGCTGCGGACCACCCGCACCCGCCAGGCCCTGGCCGCCGCACAGGCGGCCGGCCTGATCCCCACCGAGGAGGCGCAGATCCTGGACGAGGCCTGGGTACTGGCCACCCGGGTCCGCAACGCGGTGATGCTGGTCCGCGGCCGGGCCGGCGACACCTTCCCGTCCGAGGCCCGCGAACTGGCGGCGGTCGGCCGCTACCTCGGCTACGGCGAGGGCCGGGTCGGCGAAATGCTGGACGACTACCGCCGCATCACCCGCCGCGCCCGCGCGGTGGTGGACGACCTCTTCTACGGCGCCTGACCGGGCCTGACCGGGCCCGGCCCGGCGCCGTGTTCGGTCAGAAGGGGACCGTCAGGCAGCCGTGGCGGGCTCCGGCCGTGCCGGCCTTGCCCGTCGGGCCGGTCATCGTGTGGTGGTCGTGGATGATCACGGAGCCGGGGCGCCGGTCGTCCGGGAAGCGCCAGTCGACGACCGCGCGGGCGGTGGCGTTGCCGTGGGCGTCGGTGGTGAAGTCGAGCCAGATCTCGTTGGCCGCGTTGGCGTACGCGGGGTCCGTCGACGGCTGGACCGGGTCCTGCGCGTGCTGGAAGTGCCCGCCCGCGGCGGTCGGGTCCGTCGCGCCGCAGGCCGCCTTGTGGGCATGGGCGCCGTACGCGCGGTTCGGTACGAGGCCCCAGACGCGCAGCTTCACCACCGTCCTGCCGTCCTTGCCGTGGGCCCGGACACGGGCGGCGCCGTCCGGTGGCACGAAGGTCGCGTGGTACGAAAGCAGCGGCTGCCGACCGGTGTCGACCCGGCCGGACCTGCCGTCCGTGGTCGATCCGGTGGTCGATCCCATGGCCAGTGGTGCGGCCGGGCCGGCGAGCAGGGCGGCGGTGAGGCCGCCGGTCGCGAGAATGCGGCGAGTGCGGCGTGTGTTCATGGGGTTCCCTCTCGAACGGGGCTCGGGCCGGAGCCGTCCGGCCCCTGGCAGCCCCCGGTCCACCACCCTGCCCCATGCCGGCGCCACCGGCGCGTGGGCCGCGCAAACGGGTGACCCCGCCGCGATCACTGCCGTCGGCCCGTCGCTCCGCCCCGCCGTGCTCAGCTGGAGCTAAAGCGTGTCTTCAGGTAGGCCATGGCCGGGTGCGGGCTGTCGTCCTGGGGGAGTTGGGGGAGGCGGTGCGGGAGGGAGCCGTACCAGGCGTACGTGACCGCGTAGCCGAAGGCCAGGCAGATCATCCCGCCGACCGCGTCCAGCCAGAAGTGGTTGGCGGTGGCCACGATCACCACCAGGGTGGCCATCGGGTACAGCAGACCCAGGATCCGGGCCCAGGGCGCGGAGGCGATGGCGAAGATCGTCAGCCCGCACCAGAGCGACCAGCCTATGTGCATCGAGGGCATGGCCGCGTACTGGTTCGACATGTTCTTGAGGTTGCCGGAGGCCATCGAGCCCCAGGTGTGGTGGACCAGCACGGTGTCGATGAAGTTCTGGCCGTTCATCAGCCGGGGCGGGGCCAGCGGGTACAGGTAATAGCCGACCAACGCCACACCAGTGGTGGCAAACAGGACGAATCGGGTGGCGGCGTACCGGCCCGGGTGCCGGCGGTAGATCCACACCAGCACGCCGATGGTCACCACGAAGTGCAGCGTGGCGTAGTAGTAGTTCATGCCCACGATCAGCCAGGTGACCGAGTCCACGGCGTGGTTGACCGATTCCTCAAAGGCGAGGCCGAGCGAGCGCTCGACGCTCCAGATCCAGTCGGCGTTCCGCAGCGCGGCGGCCTTCTGTTCGGGCACGGCGTTGCGGATCAGCGAGTAGGTCCAGTAGCTCACCGCGATGAGCAGGATCTCGAACCAGATCCGCGGCCTGCGCGGAGTCCGCAGCCGTTCCAGCAGCGCACCGCGTCCGCTGCCCGGTCGGCTGCTCTCGGCGGTCGCACTGTCGGGCAGGCTGGGCGACGAGAGGTCCGTCCGGGTTACCAGTGTCTTCACGCTCGATTCACCCATGAGGACAGAGTCTGCCAGATGGCTCGCCGACTCCGATCATCCCTCGGTACGGTCTTGACCGCTCCGGGATACGCCCTGTGGAGGACTTCGAATCCGATTGGCACCCCACCCGCACCTTCCCCCTCACCACTACCCTCGCTTCACCCGCGGCCCGGCCCGGAAGCCGTGGAGCCGCGCACCACGAGTTCCGGCATGAAGACGAACTCGCTGTGCGGGGCCGGGGTGCCGCCGATCTCCTCCAGCAAAGTCCGGACCGCCGCCTGCCCCATGGCCTGGACCGGCTGCCGGATCGTGGTCAGCGGCGGATCGGTGAACGCTATGAGAGGGGAGTCGTCGAAGCCGACCACCGAGACGTCCTGGGGGACCCGGAGGCCCTGCTGCCGGGCGGCCCTGATCGCGCCGAGCGCCATCATGTCGCTCGCGCAGACGATCGCGGTGCAGCCCCGGCCGATGAGCGCGGTGGCGGCGGCCTGCCCGCCCTCCAGGCTGTAGAGGGAGTGCTGGATCAGCTCCTCCGCCTCCGCCTCGGTCCGGCCGAGCCGTTCCTGTACGGCGGCCAGGAAGCCCTCGATCTTGCGGAGCACCGGCACAAATCGCTTGGGGCCGACGGCCAGCCCGATCCGGGTGTGGCCCAGGGCGGTGAGATGGGTCACTGCGAGGTGCATGGCGGCCCGGTCGTCGGGGGAGACGAAGGGGGCCTGCACCTTGTCGGAGAAGCCGTTGATGAGGACGTACGGCACGCCCTGCCCGCGCAGTTGGTCGTAGCGGGTCATATCGGCGGTGGTGTCGGCGTGCAGTCCGGAGACGAAGATGATGCCGGAGACCCCGCGGTCGACGAGCATCTCGGTGAGCTCGTCCTCGGTGGAGCCGCCGGGGGTCTGGGTGGCGAGCACCGGGGTGTAGCCCTGCCGGGTCAGCGCCTGCCCGATGACCTGGGCGAGGGCCGGGAAGATGGGGTTGTCGAGCTCGGGGGTTATCAGCCCGACGAGGCCGGCGCTGCGCTGGCGCAGCCGGACCGGCCGCTCGTACCCGAGGACGTCGAGGGCGGCCAGCACTGATTCGCGGGTGCCCGCGGCCACACCGGGCTTGCCGTTGAGCACCCGGCTGACGGTGGCTTCGCTGACCCCCGCCTGAGCTGCGATGTCGGCAAGCCGCGCGGTCATGGGACTGGACCTTACCGGTCGCCCGTTCAGGATGCCCACCACGTGCACGAATCCGGCGGCAGCAGCACGGTACGGGCACCCGGCTCGACGGGCGTGCTGGAGAGGACCGGCCGACCCGGGGCGGGCAGTTCGACCGGGTTCGGGAGGGTGTTCACGGTGCAGGTGAACCCGGGCCGGGTGAAGACGAGCACCCCGTCGGGTGCGGGCGACCAGCGCAGCGGTCCGGCGTCCGGGGAGCCGAGGCCGGGCAGGGCCCGGCGGAGCTCGAGCGCGGCCCGGTACAGCTCCAGCGTGGAGTGCGGGTCCCCGGTCTGCGCGGCGACGGTCAGGCCGGCCCAGTCGCCGGGCTGGGGGAGCCAGCTGCCGCCGGGCCCGAATCCGTACGGCGGCTCGGTACCGGACCAGGGCAGCGGCACCCGGCAGCCGTCGCGGAGGCCGTCCTGGCCGGCGGTGCGCAGGTAGGCGGGGTCCCGGCGGGCCTCGTCGGGCAGGTCCTCCACCTCGGGCAGGCCGAGCTCCTCGCCCTGGTAGAGGTACGCCGAGCCGGGCAGCGCCAGCATCAGCAGGGCGGCGGCCCGGGCCCGGCGCAGGGTGCCGTAGCGGGTGCGGTGGCGGACCACGTCGTGGTTGGACAGCACCCAGGTGGTGGGCGCGCCCACGGCATCGGTCGCGGCCATCGACTCGTCGATCACCGTGCGGATGGCGGCGGCCTCCCAGGGGCACTTCAGGAACCGGAAGTTGAAGGCCTGGTGCATCTCGTCGGGGCGGACATAGAGAGCTAGCCGCTCCGAGGTCGGGGCCCAGGCCTCGGCGACCCCGATCCGCTGGTCCCCGTAGCTGTCGAGGAGGGTGCGCCAGGAGCGGTGGATCTCGTGGACCTCCTCTTGGTCGAAGAAGGGGAGCGGCTGGCTGCCGATCAGGGTGGCCTGCTCGGCGGCGCCCACATCGGGCAGGCCGGTGGCCTTGACCATGCCGTGGGCCACGTCGATCCGGAAGCCGTCGACCCCGAGATCCAGCCAGAAGCGCAGTACGGAGGCGAACTCCTCGGCGACCGCCGGATGGTTCCAGTTGAGGTCGGGCTGCTCGGGGGCGAAGAGGTGCAGGTACCAGTCGCCGTCGGGGACCCGAGTCCAGGCCGGGCCGCCGAATACCGATTCCCAGTCGTTGGGGGGCTCGGCCCCGTCCGGGCCGCGGCCGGGGCGGAAGTGGTACCGGTCCCGGTGGGCCGGTCCGGCGAGCGCCTGCCGGAACCAGGCGTGCCGGTCGGAGGTGTGGTTGGGGACCACGTCCACGATCACCTTGAGGCCGAGGGCGTGGGCGGCCCGGACCAGGTCGTCGGCGTCCGCGAGGTCGCCGAAGAGGGGGTCGACGGCCCGGTAGTCGGCGACGTCGTAGCCGCCGTCGGCCTGCGGGGAGACATAGAACGGGGTGAGCCAGACGGCGTCCACACCCAGCCGGGCCAGGTGCGGCAGCCGCTCGCGGATCCCGCGCAGGTCCCCGATCCCGTCGCCGTTGCTGTCCGCGAAGGAGCGGACGTACACCTGGTAGATGACGGCTTCGCGCCACCAGCCGCCGCTTGCGGTGGCGTTGCCGGAGGCCGCCTTTGCAAGGCTGGAAGGGCTTGCAAGGCCGCGGTCGGTGAGCTCCTGGGTCATACCGGGTCAACGCCGGGAGCACCGTCCGGACACGCGGATGTAACAATCGCCTCCGCTTGCAGAAAATTGCCGCAAGGTCTTTCGGTCTTCTTTCAGCCTTGTTACGTTCCTGGCAACTCGGGACCGCGCGGCGCGGCCGGGATCATCGAAGGAGTTCATATGCGGCGTGGCATAGCGGCCACCGCGCTGGTCGCGGCCCTGGCGCTCGCGGCGACGGCTTGCGGCGGTGACGACAAGGACGCGGGTGGCGACACGAAGGCGGGCGGGGAGCTTTCGGGCACCGTCACCTGGTGGGACACCTCGGGCGACGCCGAGAAGGCGACCTTCCAGAAGATCGCCGAGGCGTTCACGGCCAAGCACCCCAAGGTCACCGTCAAGTACGTCAACGTGCCGTACGGCGACGCCCAGAACAAGGTCAAGAACGCCTTCAGCAGCGGCTCCTCCGCACCCGACGTGATCCGCGCCGACGTCGGCTGGGTCGCCGACTTCGCCTCGCTCGGCTACCTCGACGAGGTGCCGGCCGAGACCGCGAAGAAGGTCGACGCCGAGTTCCTGAAGCAGGCGGCGGCCAGCGGCAAGTACGAGGGCAAGACCTACGCGGTCCCGCAGGTCATCGACACCCTCGGCCTCTTCTACAACAAGAAGATGCTCGCCGACGCCGGGGTCCAGCCCCCGAAGACCCTGGAGGAGCTGAAGACCGCGGCTGCCGCGATCAAGGCCAAGACCGGCAAGACCGGCCTCTACCTCCGCGGCGACGACTCCTACTGGGCGCTCCCCTACCTCTACGGTGAGGGCGGCGACATGGTCGACGCCAAGACCAAGACCGTCACCATCGACAACGAGGCCGGCGTCAAGGCCTTCAAGGCCGCCCGCGAGCTGGTCACCTCCGGTGCCGCGACCACCAACGCCACCGACGGCTTCACCAACATGCAGACCGCCTTCAAGACGGGCGAGGTCGCCATGATGGTCAACGGTCCGTGGGCGGTGGCCGACACCTATGCCGGCGAGCAGTTCAAGGACAAGGCCAACCTCGGCGTCGCCGCGGTCCCGGCCGGCTCGGCCGGCCAGGGCGCCCCGCAGGGCGGCCACGACCTCGCCGTCTACGCCGGTTCCAAGAACCGCGCCGCCGCGCACGCCTTCGTCGAGTACCTGACCTCGCAGGAGGTCCAGGTGCAGACGACCAAGGAGCTCAGCCTGCTGCCGACCCGGACCGCCGCCTACGAGCAGCCGGACGTCAAGGGCAACGAGATGGTCACCTTCTTCAAGCCGGCCGTCGACAAGGCCGTCGAGCGCGCCTGGATCCCCGAGAACGGCAGCCTCTTCGAGCCGCTGAAGATCGAGTGGACCAAGGCCGTCACCGGTGCATCGAGCCCGGAGGACGCCGCCAAGTCCGCCGGCACCTCCTTCCGCAAGATCCTCAAGGGCTGGAAGTAACAAGCGAATGGCTGCTGCTGACACCAGCCAGCCGGTGGCGAAGGCCGCGGGTGAGAACCTCACCCGCGGCCGGAGCCGCGGCCGGCTCCGCCGCGCACTCGGCACGCACTGGTACGCCTGGACGATGGTCGCCCCCGTGGTGCTAGTCCTCGGAGTGATCATCGGCTGGCCGCTGGTCCGCGGCATCTACCTGTCGCTGACCGACGCCAACGAGCGCAATGTGGGCCGCACGATCGGCGCCAACCACATCGAGGCCACGTACGAGTTCGTCGGACTCGACAACTACACGGCCGTGCTCGGCGACCCGGTGTTCCTGCAGCGGCTCGTCTGGACGGTGATCTGGACCGTCGCGTGCGTGTCCGTCACCTTCACCCTGGGCCTGGTCCTCGCGAACATGCTCAACCGGAACTTCCGGGGCCGCGGGTTCTACCGGATGGCCCTGATCCTCCCGTGGGCGGTCCCCGGCTTCGTCTCCGTGTTCGCCTGGCGGTTCCTCTTCAACCGCGACAACGGCATCCTCAACAACCTCCTGGAGGGCGGCGGCATCGCCGGCGTGCCCTGGCTGGACGACCCCACCTGGGCCAAGTTCGCGGTCATCACCGTCAACGTCTGGCTCGGCGTCCCCTTCATGATGGTGGCCCTCCTCGGCGGCCTGCAGTCCATTCCCGGCGAGCTCTACGAGGCCGCCGAGATGGACGGCGCGAGCGCCTGGCAGCGGTTCCGGCACATCACCCTGCCCGGCCTGCGGGCCGTCAGCATGACGGTGATCCTGCTCTCCACCATCTGGACCTTCAACATGTTCCCGGTGATCTTCCTGCTCACCCGGGGCGGTCCCGGCGACGCCACCGAGATCCTGGTGACCCAGGCCTTCCGCGAGGCTTTCGTGGAAAGCCCGCGCGATTTCGCCGGCTCGGCCACCTGGGGCGTGCTGATCCTGCTGCTCCTGATGATGTTCGCGCTGGTCTACCGGCGTTCGCTGCGCAAGCAGGGAGAGGTGTGGTGACCATGACCACCGCCGAAACCACCGCCGCCGGAACCACCACACGTACGGTGGGGCGTTCGCCGCGCAAGCGGGGGGAGCGGAGCCCGCTCGCCTCCGTCGGGCTGCACGCCACTCTCGTGGTCGCCTCCGTCGTCGCCGTCTTCCCGGTGCTGTGGGTCCTGCTGACCTCGCTCAAGCCCGCCGACCAGGCGCTGACCACGGACTTCGTCAAGGACACCACCCTCGACAACTACCGCAACCTGGTGGACGACACCCACTTCTTCACCTGGTTCGGCAACTCCGTGCTGGTCGCCGGCATCACCACCGTCCTCGGTGTGTTCATCGCCGCCACCACCGGCTACGCCGTCAGCCGCTTCCGCTTCCCCGGCATGCGCCCGCTGATGTGGACCCTGCTGATCACCCAGATGTTCCCGGTGGCCATCCTCATCGTGCCGCTCTACAACCTGATGGGACAGCTGGGCCTGCTCAATCAGCCGCTCGGCCTGATCATCACGTACCTCACCATCGCGGTGCCGTTCTGCGCCTGGATGATGAAGGGCTTCTTCGACACCATCCCGGTGGAGATCGACGAATCCGGCCGGGTCGACGGGCTCAACCCCTTCGGCACCTTCTGGCGGCTGATCCTGCCGCTGGCCAAGCCGGGCCTCGCGGTCACCGGCTTCTACTCCTTCATCACCGCCTGGGGCGAGGTCGCCTACGCCTCCGCCTTCATGGTCGGCGAGGAGAACCTCACCCTGGCCGGCGGACTCCAGACCTTCGTCACCCAGTACACCTCCAACTGGGGTGCGATGACCGCCGCCTCGGTGCTCATTGCCATCCCAGCGGCGGTCTTCTTCGTCTTCGCACAGCGCCACCTGGTCGCCGGCATGACGGCCGGCGCCACCAAGGGCTGACCCGCCCGAACGCGCTGGCCCCCGCCGGCCCCCGCTCGCCCGACGTACGTATCCGTCCCAGCACGGCGCCGCCCCCGACCACGGCGGCGCCGTCCCACCCCGAAACCTCAGGGATGACATGACCCAGCACCTCGCTGCCCCCGCCGCACCGACCACCGGCACGCACACGGGATGGTGGAGAGACGCGGTGATCTACCAGGTGTACCCGCGCAGCTTCGCCGACAGCAACGGCGACGGCATGGGTGATCTCGAGGGCGTGCGCAGCAGACTTCCCTACCTCAAGGAGCTCGGGGTCGACGCCGTCTGGCTCAGCCCGTTCTACGCCTCCCCGCAGGCCGACGCGGGCTACGACGTCGCCGACTACCGGGCCATCGACCCCATGTTCGGCACCCTGCACGACGCCGACGCGCTGATCCGTGAGGCCCACGACCTGGGCCTGCGCATCATCGTGGACCTGGTGCCCAACCACTGCTCGGACCAGCACGAATGGTTCAAGCAGGCGCTGCGCGAGGGCGCCGGCTCCCGGCTGCGCGAGCGCTTCCACTTCCGCCCCGGCCGCGGCGAGAACGGCGAACTGCCGCCCAACGACTGGGAGTCCATCTTCGGCGGCCCCGCCTGGACCCGCGTCGCGGACGGAGAGTGGTACCTGCACCTCTTCGCGCCCGAGCAGCCCGACTTCAACTGGGAGCACCCGGCCGTCCAGGACGAGTTCCGCTCGATCCTGCGCTTCTGGCTCGACCTGGGCGCCGACGGCTTCCGGGTCGATGTGGCCCACGGCCTGGTCAAGGCCCCCGGCCTGCCCGACATCGGCGGCAAGGACCAGCTCAAGCTGCTCGGCAACGACGTTATGCCGTTCTTCGACCAGGACGGCGTCCACGAGATCTACCGCTCCTGGCGCCGGATCCTCGACGAGTACGAGGGCGGGCGCGTCCTGGTCGCCGAGGCCTGGACCCCGACCGTCGAACGCACGGCCCGGTATGTGCGCCCCGACGAGATGCACCAGGCCTTCAACTTCCAGTACCTGACCGCCGACTGGGACGCGGCCTCGCTGCGCGAGGTCATCGACGGCTCGCTGGCCGCGATGCGCCCCGTCGGCGCCCCCACCACCTGGGTGCTGTCCAACCACGACGTCACCCGGCACGCCACCCGGTTCGCCAACCCCGCCGGGCTCGGCACCCAGCTGCGCGAGCAGGGCGACCGCGAGCTGGGGCTGCGGCGGGCCCGGGCGGCGACGCTGCTGATGCTCGGGCTGCCCGGTTCGGCGTACGTCTACCAGGGCGAGGAGCTGGGCCTCCCCGATGTGACCGACCTGCCCGACGAGGTGCGCCAGGACCCGTCGTTCTTCCGCGCGGCGGGCCAGGACGGCTTCCGCGACGGCTGCCGGGTCCCGATCCCGTGGTCGGGTACGGAGGCCCCGTACGGCTTCGGCACCGGCGGCAGCTGGCTCCCGCAGCCGGACTCCTGGGCGGAGCTCAGCGTCGAGGCGCAGACCGGAGACCCTGCCTCCACCCTGGAGCTGTACCGGGCGGCGCTGCGGCTGCGCCGGGAGCACGCGGACCTGGGCGCGGGCGAGGCGGTCGAGTGGCTGGACGCGCCCGAGGGCGTGCTCGCGTTCCGGCGCGGCGGCTTCGTCTGCACCGCGAACACCACCGGTGCGCCGGTACAGATACCCGTGCCCGGCACGGTCCTGCTGGCCAGCGCCCCGCCCGCGGACGGGGTGCTCGCGGCCGACAGCACGGTGTGGTGGCAGGTGTGACCTCACCGTTGAGGCTGACGGACATCGCCGCGCACGCCCAGGTCAGCGAGGCGACGGTCAGCCGCGTCCTCAACGGCAAGGCGGGCGTGGCGGCCGGCACCCGGCACAAGGTGCTGGCCGCCATGGACCTGCTCGGCTACGAGCGCCCGGTCCGGCTGCGGCGCCGCAGCAACGGCCTGGTGGGCCTGATCATCCCCGAGCTCACCAACCCGATCTTCCCGGCCTTTGCGCAGGTCATCGAGCAGGCGCTGGCCGGACACGGGTACACGCCGGTGCTGTGCACGCAGACGCCGGGCGGGGCCACGGAGGACGAGCTGGTGGAGCAGCTGGAGGAGCGGGGCGTCACCGGCATCGTGTTCCTCTCCGGCCTGCACGCGGATTCGGCCGCCGATCCGTCGCGCTACCAGGGGCTGGTGGCGCGACAGCTCCCGTTCGTCATGATCAACGGCTTCAACGAGCATGTGAACGCGCCGTTCGTGTCGCCGGACGACCGGGCGGCGGCGAGGATGGCGGTACGCCATCTCGCCGACCTGGGCCATGAGCGCATCGGGCTGGCCATCGGCCCGACCCGGTACGTGCCCTCCGCCCGCAAGGCGGAGGGCTTCACCGCCGCCCTGGCCGAACTGGGCCTGCCGTCGGACGGGGCGGACATCCAGCGCACCCTGTTCACGGTCGAGGGCGGCCATGCGGCGGGCGGCGCGCTGCTGGAGGCCGGCTGCACCGGCATCGTGTGCGGCAGCGACCCGATGGCGCTCGGCGTGATCCGGGCGGCGCGGGAGAGGGGGCTGCGGGTGCCGGAGGAGGTCTCGGTGGTCGGCTTCGACGACTCCCCGCTGATCCCGTTCACCGACCCGCCGCTGACGACCGTGCGGCAGCCGGTGCGGGCGATGGCCACGGCGGCGGTGGGGGCGTTGCTGGAGGCGGTCGGGGGGACCCCGGTCCAGCGGACCGAGTTCGTCTTCCAGCCGGAACTTGTCGTACGCGGCTCCACCGCGCAGGCGCCACCCCGCTTGCCGCGGACCTGAAGCTCGGGGCTCCTCCCCGAGACCCGCCAGGCGCCACCCCGCTTGCCGCGGACCTGAAGCTCGGGGCTCCTCCCCGAGACCCGCCAGGCGCCGGGGCCCCGTCACGGGGCCAAGGTCGAGGCGGGCGGCCACCAGGTCGGCGAGAAGGGCTACTTCTACGCC
>NZ_JBEOXT010000026.1:27245-134471 GCF_040296685.1 Streptomyces sp. NPDC002054 | reverse complement strand
GGTGTTCGTCTTCCCGGTGTACTGGATGTTCTCCTCGGCGCTGAAGCCGTCGAGCGAGATCCTCACCAAGGACCCGGTCTTCTTCTTCGTCCCCAACCCATGGGTCGCGGCGCCGCCTCCGGCCTTCCCTGGCCCGGCCAAGCTAGCCACTCCGGCCACGGGTTTCGCCCGTTCCGGGGCCCGGAGGCCGATCTTTAGGGTCCGCTTAAGGAGGCGCTAAGCGGGCCGACAGATAGCGTGGCCCACATGATCGTTTCGCCCCTGCCCCGGGTCGCCCGGGCTGCGGATGTGCCGGCCGTGCGTGCCGTGACCGATGCCGCGTACCACCCCTATATCGAGCGGATCGGGATCCGGCCCGCGCCGATGGACGCCGATCACGCGGCCGAGGTCGCCGCCGGGCACGTCTTCGTGCTCGGAGAGCCGGTGGCGGGCCTGGTGGTGCTGGTGCCGGCAGCGGACCATCTCTTCCTTGACAGCCTTGCCGTGCATCCGGACGCCCATGGCACCGGACTGGGCCGCGCCCTGCTCGGTTTTGCCGAGGCCCGGGCCCGCGAGCTGGGCCTGCCCGAGATCCGGCTCTACACCAACGCCCTGATGTGGGAGAACCGGAAGCTCTACCCGCGCTACGGGTACGAGCTGGTGGAACGCCGGGTCGACGGCCCGTACGACCGCTTCCACTACCGCAAGCACCTGGACTGACCGAGCCCGGTCAGTCCAGCAGCCCGGTCAGGCCGCCCTCCTTGGCGATCCGCTCCAGCTCGTCGAGGGCGGCGAGGGCCTGCCGGGCCGCCTCCGGGTCCCGCCCGGCCAGCCCGCTGTCCGCGAACTCGTCCTCGTCCAGGCGTCGTACGTCGGACCCGTCCGCCGAGACCCACAGGTCGAGGTCGAGGTCCTCGACCACGAGCTCGGTCGGCCCGTCCGTCTCGCGCACCACCGCGGGGCGGGTGATGTCGCAGTACCAGCCCTTGAGGTCGTCGTCGCCGGTCCGGACCTCCTTGACCGCGTACCAGCGGTCCCGCCAGTAGTGCTCGATGAACACGTCGCCCGGCTCGAACCGGACGAACCCGAAGTCGCGGGCGTCCGGGGCGGCCCAGGGCGCGCGGACGCTGATCCGGGTGCCGTCGTCGACGAGCAGCCCCGCCTTGTATCGGATCTTGGTCCGGCCGGCCTTGACCAGCACCACGTCCAGGAACTTCCTCATGCTTCCGTACTCCTCGTCAGGTGCTTTGCATAGCGCGCCTCGGCGGCGCAGATCTCGTACCCGAACCACCGGTTGATCGCGAGCATCGGGCCGTTCCCGCTGTCGTTCCCGGTGAAGGCCTCGGTGTAGCCGGCCGCCCGGGCCCGGTGCAGGGAGGCGGCCTTGGCCAGCTTGGCCAGGCCGCGCCCGCGGTGCGCGCGCCGGGTGCCGGTCATGGCCGTGCCGTAGCGGCCGGCGCCGTCGGTGTGGGCGGCGGTGAAGGCCGCGACCTCGCCGTCGACCAGGGCGACCATGGTCAGCTCCTTGTCGAGGGCGGGATGGTTCCAGGTGTACCGCAGCCAATGCTGGTAGTCGCCGAAGTCGAGCTCAGTGCCCACATCGCTCGGTTCGTCGGCCACAGTCTCCGCGTCCACCGTGAACACCGGGCGCGGGTCGGCGGCGAAGGCCGAGGCGGGCCGCAGTTCCACACCGGCCGGCAGCTCCGGCACCGGGGGCAGGGTCCCGTTCGCCAGGTCGAGCCGGAGGAAGTGTGCGGACCGGCCGGCCCGGTAGCCGTGGCGCTCGGCGAAGGCCCGGTTGGCGGGCTCGTCCAGCACCCAGACGAACAGCTCGGCGGCGCCCTCGGCCGCGAGGTACGCCTCCGCGGCGCGCAGCAGCGCGGTGCCGGCGCCGAGACTCCGGCGGTCCGGGTGGACGTAGGTGTTGGCGAAGGACCGGCCGGGCTCCGGGCTCTCGTACGCGAATCCGACCTGGGCGGTGCCGATGACCTCCCCTGCCGCGGTTTCGGCGACCAGTAGCCGGTAGCGCTTGGCGGGGTGGGCGCAGGCCAGTTCGAAGCCGGTGATCTCCGGGGTGGCGATCATGAACGGCAGGGCGGCACGGCGCACCCGGACGAAGGCCTCCACATCGGCGGGGTCGGCGGGGCGGAGGTCCCGGACAAGTACGGTCATGGGCCGGACGGTATGCGCCACGTCCGGCCACCCGCCTCCGAATTTCCGGGCCGATGGCGCACAATCTGCCGTGTGACCTCGACGAATCTGAAGATCACCCTGGACCGGGCGGCCGATGCTGTGGCCCCGTACGAGCAACTGCGCGCGCAGATCGCGGAGCAGGCACGGTCGGGCGGGCTGCCGACGGGGTTCAAGCTGCCGACGGTCCGCGGGCTGGCGGAGGAACTGGGCCTGGCGGCGAACACGGTGGCGAAGGCGTACCGGGCGCTGGAAACGGACGGGGTGATCGAGACGCGGGGCCGGCACGGCACGTTCGTCGCGGCGGCGGGTGACGCGGCGGCCCGCGAAGCCGCGGGCGCGGCGCAGGTGTATGCGGAGCGGGCCCAACGCCTTGGCCTCACCTTCGACGAGGCCGAGGCTGCCGCGTTGGATGCGCTTCGGGCGCGCTACGGGCGGTAACCCAGGGGTACGGGGCTGCGGGCAGGGCGGGGTGAGAGCTGCTGGCGGCGGTCCCGGTGTGCCCACCCGTCCCGCCCTGCGGGACGATTGCCCACACCGTCCGTGCTAGAGGTACAGGCCCGCTGCCGGGCTGTGGGGCTGGGGTGGGAGGACTGCTGCCGGGCCTGCGCCGCGGCGTAGGGCGAACAGTTCGGCCAGGGTTGCGCCCTCGCGGGATACGCCCTCGTCCGAGCCCAGCCAGTCCACCGCCTCGTCGTGGGTGAGTTTGCCGACCTCGATCCGGGCCAGGCAGCGGCCGGGCCGGACCACTGCGGGGTGCAGCCGCTCCAGGTCCTCGTTGGTGGTGACGCCGACGAGCACGTTGCGGCCCTGCCCCAGCAGACCGTCCGTCAGGTTCAGCAGCCGGGACAGCGCCTGGCCGGCCGTGTGCCGGGCCTCGCCGCGGATCAGCTCGTCGCAGTCCTCCAGCAGCAGCAGCCGCCAACGGCCCTTGGCCGTGCCCTCGTCCTCGCCGATCGCGATGTCCATCAGGTAGCCGACGTCGTTGAACAGCCGCTCCGGGTCCAGGACGCAGTCCACCTGGCACCAGTCCCGCCAGGACCGGGCCAGCGTCCGCAGCGCCGAGGTCTTGCCGGTTCCCGGCGGTCCGTGGAGCAGCAGCAGCCGGCCCGCGATGTCGTCCGGGGTCACCTTCATCAGCCGGTCCATGGCCGTGGCCACCGGGGCGGTGTAGTTCGGCCGGACCTCCGCCCAGGTGCCGGCCGCGATCTGCCGCGTCGTACGGTACGGGCCGCGCCGCGGGGACACGTACCAGAAGCCCATGGTGACGTTCTCGGGCTGCGGTTCGGGCTCGTCCTGAGCCCCGTCCGTGGCCTCGCCGAGCACGCTGGAGGCCAGTTCGTCGCTGACCGCCGTCACCGTCACATCCGCACCCCGGCTCCAGCGCGACACCAGCATGGTCCAGCCCTCGCCCTCGGCGAGCATGGCGCTGCGGTCGGTGTCGCGGGCGGAGCGCAGCACCGAGGCCGAGGGCGGCAGCAGGGTGGCTCCGGCCTTGACCCGCTCGATGGTGACGCTGTGCGAGTACGGCTGCTCGCCGGAGGCGAACCGGCCGAGGAACAGCGCGTCGACCACGTCCGACGGTGAATCGCTGTCATCCACGTTGAGCCGGATCGGCAGCGCGTGCTGTGGGTCGTCTGCGGTGACTGACATGGCGCCCATGATCCGGCACGGAGTGCCCTCGTGCACCCGTGTTTCCCCGGTTCGTTCGCTGGATCGGGTGGGCAACTTCCGTCCTCAAACGGCTTCCGCAGTGAAGATTCCGCCCGGATCACCCTCCCCATCCCCACGCCGAACATTCTTGGCATGGACACTTCCAGAACCCTCCGGCTCCTTGTACGACGTAACTCGACGCATTCGTCGGTACCCCCCCCACCACCCCCACAAGGAGCCGCATCCATGAGACTGTCGCGCTTCGCCTCGTTAACCTCCGCACTGCTGCTGGCCGCCGGCGCCGCCCTGTTCGGTGCCTCCTCGGCCGCCGCCGCGCCGCAGGCCGACTTCGGCTATGTCGCGCTCGGCGACTCGTACTCCTCCGGCGTCGGCGCCGGCAACTACGACAGCGGCAGCGGGAACTGCAAGCGGACCAGCCGCGCGTACCCGGCGCTCTGGGCCGCCGCCCACTCCCCGCAGACCTTCGCCTTCACCGCCTGCTCGGGCGCCCGTACGGGTGATGTGCTCGCCAACCAGCTCGGACCGCTGAACAGCGGCACCGACCTGGTCAGCATCACCGTCGGCGGCAACGACGCCGGATTCTCCGACGTCATGACGACCTGTGTGCTGCAGTCCGAGTCCTCCTGCATCAACCGCGTCAACCAGGCCAAGGCCTACGTGGACACGACCCTGCCCGGCAAACTCGACCAGGTCTACAACGCCATATCGGCCAGGTCCCCGGCCGCCCATGTGGTGGTCATCGGCTATCCCCGCTTCTACAAGCTCAACGGGAACTGCCTGGCCGGGCTCTCCGAGGGGGAGCGCGCCGCCATCAACGGCGCGGCCGACTACCTCAACACCGCCCTGTCCAAGCGCGCCGCCGACCACGGCTTCACCTACGCCTCGGTCGTCGGCGCCTTCACCGGCCACGAGATCTGCTCCGGCAGTGCCTGGCTGCACAGCGTCAACTGGACCAACATCGGCGAGTCGTACCACCCCACCGCCGCCGGCCAGTCCGGGGGCTACCTGCCCGTCTTCACCAACGCCGCCTGAGCTCTGACTCTTCAGGGGTCAGTTCAGTAGGCGATCAGCCAGATCAGTGCCACCAGCGCAGCCAGCAGCACCAGCACCCCGGCCGTGAGCACCAGGCCGGCCCGGCGCGGTACCGCCTCCTCCGGCGGTACCGGCGCCGGGGACCCACCGCCACCCGCCCTTGCGTCCGCATCCCCGGCCCGGCCGTCGGCCGTCGCCCGCGCGGGGTCCGACACCGGCCCGTCGGAGGCTCGTACCCGACCGCCCGCGCCCACCACCCGCAGCATCCGGGCGGCCTCCGCCACCGGCAGCCGGTCCGCCGGATCCCGGCGCAACAGCCCCTCCAGTACGGGCGCCAGCGGGCCCGCCCCGGCCGGCGCGGCCAGGCCCGCCGCGCCCTCGCGCAGCGGCGGCGGCGCGGCCCCGGCCACGGCCGCGTACAGCAGCGCGCCCAGCGACCACAGATCCGACTCCGGCCCCGGCTCCCGCCCGGACAGCCGCTCGGGGGCCAGGAACTCGGGCTCCGGACCGGACGGCCGCAGCAGCCCGAAGTTGCTCAGCACCACCCGGCCGTCATTGCCCACCAGCACATGGGACGGCTTCACATCCCGGTGCAGCACCCCCGCCTCGTGCGCAGAACGCAGCGCGACCAGCAGCTGCTCGCCGAGGTGTGCCACCCGCTGCGGGGACAGCGGCCCGTCCGCCGCCAGTACCTCGGCCAGCGACAGCCCGCGGATCAGCTCCATCACGATCCACGGCCGGCCCTCCTCGGTGGCCACGTCGTGCACCCTGACCACCCCGCGGTGGGTGATCCGGGCCGCGGCGCCGGCTTCCCGCTCCACCCGGGCGTACAGCTCCCGGGCCGCCGCGGGGTCGGTCCCGGCCGGAGCGCGGACCTCCTTCACCGCCACCTCGCGGCCCAGGATCTCGTCCCGGGCCCGCCAGACGATCCCGGTGGTGCCTTCGCCCAGCGGTCCCAGCAGCCGGTACCGGCCCGCGACGAGGCGTCCGCCCTCCGGTGTGCCGCTCGGCCTCTCGCCCGGCGTTCCGCCCGGTGTTCCGCTCACCCGAGACCCCCTCAGCTCCATCAGCCGGCCCCGCCCGCTGCCCGTAAGGACGCGATCACTCCACGTTATCCGAGTTCGTGTGATGTGGCGCCGCTCGCGCAGAAACTCTCCAAACCGGCCGATTTGTGCGGAGAGTGACGATCGACTCCGCTGAGTAATCGTCAACTCCCGCTCGGAGTAGGGGTAATTCACACGACCGGGATACCCGACTGCGACGCGGGGGCGATAGGGTTTACCCTGCCCGGGCCGGGTGTCCTTGTACGGGGAGAGACATGGAACAGATAGCAATGCGCAGCAGGCCGCCTCGCGTGCCTGCCATCACCTGCGGGAGCAGCGCGACCAGCTCGCGACTCGACCGCCATCTCGCCGTGCTGGGCGGCCCAGCCGTCCCGCAGCACGAGGCGGCCGAGGCGACCCTGCTGATGCGTGAACTCACGTCGCGCGACCACACGCACGTCCAGCGGAGCCGGAGTGCGCGCGTTGCGCTGTTCGCGCCGCTGCGCCGACTGCGTCGCACCCTCTTCGGCAGCCGCCGTTCGTAACACCGTCCCCGTCCTCCCGACGCACCCCCGTCCAGGTCTCAGGCGACCACACCGTCCCGGCGCAGCGCCGTGATCTGCGCGCCCGTCATCCCCAGGGCGCGCAGCAGGGCGTCGGTGTGTTCGCCGAGCGCCGGCACCGCACCCATCCGCGGTGCCGCGCCGCCCGGCAGTACGATCGGCGGCAGCAGGGCCCGCAACGGCCCGGCCGGGGAGTCCACCTCCCGCCAGCGGTCCCGTGCCGCCAGCTGGGGGTGCCCGGCCAGATCCGCCACCGAGTTGAGGCGCGCACAGGCGATGCCTGCCGCCTCCAGGCGCTCGATCGCCTCCGCCGCACCGAGCCGGGACACCGCCTCGGCCACCACCGCATCGGTCTTCTCCCGGTTGGCGGTCCGCGCCGCATTTGTGGCGTACTCCGGATCCTCCGCCAACTCCGGCCGCTCCAGGACCTGTTCCGCCAGCCGACGCCACTCCCGGTCGTTCTGCACCGACAGCAGCACCCGGCTTCCGTCCGCCGTCGGGTAGGCGTCGTACGGGGCGATCACGGCGTGGGCGAGGCCTGTACGCGGCGGCTGCTCCCCGCCGTGCATGGTGTGGTGGAGCGGATGCCCCATCCACTCGGCGAGCGCGTCCAGCATGGACACCTCCACCGGGCCGCCGCGTCCGGTGACACCGCGGCGCAGCAGGGCGGCCAGTACCCCCGAGAGGGCGTACATCGCGGCGGCGATATCGGCCGCCGGAATGCCGGACTTGACGGACTCCGCGGGCGTTCCCGTCACCGAGACCAGCCCCGCCTCGCACTGCACCAGCATGTCGTAGGCCCGCTTGTGCGCGTACGGGCCCTCCGCGCCGTATCCGGAGACGTCCACCGCGACCAGCCGCTCGTAGCGGGCGGTGAGCGAGGCCGCGTCGAGGCCCAGCCGGGCTGCCGCGCCCTGGGCGAGGTTCTGCACGAAGACGTCCGCCCCCGCGATCAGCTGCTCCAGGACCTCCCGGCCGCGCGGCTCCTTCAGGTCCAGGGCGATGGACTCCTTGCCCCGGTTGGCCCAGACGAAATGCGAGGCCAGCCCGTGGGCGGCGGTGTCGTAGCCGCGGGCGAAGTCGCCGCCGTCGGGGCGCTCGACCTTGATCACCCGGGCGCCGAGGTCGGCGAGCTGGCGGGTGGCGAAGGGGGCCGAGACGGCCTGTTCGACGGCGACGACGGTGATCCCGGCCAACGGGAGCGGTTGGATGTCCATGGAAGACGTGCCTACCGGTTGGCACCCGGATCTGTCACCCCGTCCCGGTGCCGGTTCTGCCGTGGCCGGTCAGTCGTGGCCGGTTCAGCCGTGGCCGCGCGCGAACCGGCGCGCGGCCAGTGGTACGAACAGCACCAGCAGGGCCACCGACCAGCACAGCGCCCCGGCGACCGGATGGGCGGCCGGCCAGGCGGCGCCCGCCGCGGCCTCGCCGCCCGCGTTCCCGCACAGCTCGCGGACGGCCGTGGCCACCGCGCTGATCGGGTTCCACTCGGCGACCGTGCGCAGCGGGCCGGGGAGCCCGGCCGTGGGCAGGTAGGCGCTGGACAGCATCGGCAGGACGAAGGTGGCGCTGCCGAGCTGACCGGCCGCCTCCTCGCTCCGGCTGATCAGGCCGAGGTACGTGCCCACCCAGGCGGTGGCGAAGCGGAAGAGCAGCAGCACGCCGAGGGCGGCCAGCGCTCCCGGGAGTCCGTTCTCCACCCGCCAGCCCATGGCGAGCCCCACCAGCATCAGCGGAACCATCGCCACCGCCGTGGTCAGCAGGTCCGCGCCGGTCTGGCCGAGCGGGACCGCGGCCCGGCTCATCGGCAGCGTCCGGAAGCGGTCCATCACCCCGCGGTGGGCGTCCTGTGCGGCCGTGAACATGCCGGTCATCAGGCCGTTCGCGGCGGTTGCGGCCAGCAGCCCGGGCACCAGGAACTCCCGGTACTCGGCCCCGGGCATGGCGAGCGCGCTGCCGAACACGTAGCCGAAGAAGAGCAGCATGGTGATCGGCATGGTCTGGGTGAGGATCAGCAGGGCCGGTGCGTGCCGAGCCTTCTGCAGCTGCCGGCCGAGGACGGCGGTGCCGTCGGCGAGAACACTGCTCATGTCGCGTACTCCTTGGTGGGGGCCTTGGTGGGGGCGGTGAGGCGGAGGAACACCTCGTCGAGGGTGGGCGGGCGCAGCCGGGCGTCGGTGACCGGCACCCCGGCCGCGTCCAGGGCCCGTACGACCTGAGGCAGGGTCAGGGCGGCATCGCGCACCGTCACTCCGACGGTCAGCCGTTCCTCGTCCAGCACCGGCCGGCCGCCGGTGAGCCGGTCCAGCACCGCAGCCGCGCCGGGCAGCGCCTCCGGGCCGGCCACCGTGACCTCCGCGGCGGAGCCGATCCGCGCCTTGAGGGCTTCGGGTGTGCCGGTCTCGGCGGCCCGGCCGCGGTCGATCAGCACGATGTCGTCGGCGAGGCGGTCCGCCTCCTCCAGGTACTGGGTGGTCAGCAGCACCGTGGTGCCCTCGGCGGAGAGGGCTCGGACGGCCGTCCAGATCTGCTCGCGGGCGGCCGGATCGAGGCCGGTGGTCGGCTCGTCGAGGAACAGCACCCGGGGGCGGGTGAGCAGCCCGGCGGCCAGGTCGAGGCGGCGGCGCATCCCGCCGGACCAGGTCCCGGCGACCCGGTCGGCGGCCTCGGCGAGTCCGAACCGGTCGAGCAGTTCGTCGGCGCGGGCCCGCCCTGCCGGCCCCCGGAGCCCGCCGAGCCGGGCGAACAGCCGCAGGTTCTCCCGGCCGGTCAACTCCCCGTCCACCGAGGCGTACTGGCCGGTGACGCCGATCAGCCTGCGGGCGGCGGCGGGGGCGCGGACCACGTCCACTCCCGCCACGGTGGCGGTGCCGGAGTCGGGTGCGGTGAGGGTGGCGAAGATGCGGACGGCGGTGGTCTTGCCGGCGCCGTTGGGGCCGAGCAGTCCGCAGACGGTGCCCTCGGAGATGGCGAGATCGAGCCCGCGCAGGGCGTGGACCTCGTCGAACCGCTTCTCCAGACCCTCACTCAGTACAGCGTACGTAGAAGTCATGTGGGTGACCATACCGGACTACGTACGCTGTACGTAACTAGGATGGTGGGCGAGGAACGAGGTGATGACCGATGACAGCCAGCGGGCGCTCCGCTGAACCCGAGGTGATCTGGGCCCGCCCGCCGCGCACCGGCCGCGGGCCCCGGCCCGCCCACACCCGCGACTCGATCGCGGCGGAGGCGGTCAAAATCGCCGACGCGGAGGGCATCGAGGCGGTGTCGATGCGGCGGGTCGCGGCTGCAGTGGGCGCCGGGACGATGTCGCTCTACAACTACGTGCCGCGCAAGGAGGACCTGTACGAGCTGATGGTCGATGCGGTGAGCGGCGAGTACGAACTGGCCGCGCCCACCGGGGACTGGCGTGCCGACTTCACCGGACTGGCCCGCCAGACACGGCAACTGATGCACCGGCACCCCTGGCTGCCGGGCCTGCTGACCCCCGTGTACGGCTTCAGCCCGCATGCGCTGCGGTACCTGGAGCACTGTCTGGCCTGCCTGGCGCCGCTGGACGTCCCGCCCGGCGAGAAGCTGGAGCTGATTGCCGCGGTCAACGGGACGGTGGCCGCCTACGCGGCCAACGAACTGGCCATGGCCGAGCGGGCCAGGACCCTGCCGTGGAGCGAGGACGCGGAGCGCCGGGCCCGGACGGCCTACCTCGGCTCGCGGCTGGCGACGGGGGAGTACCCCCTGCTGGCCTCGGCCCTCTCGGCCGCCACCCCCGAGGTCGTCGCACCGGACCTCGACGCCGCCTTCGACCGCTCGATGGAACGCCTGCTGGCGGGGTGGGGCTAGACGGCGCGTTGAGGTCCGCGGGTTGTCAGAGGGGCAGGGCGAACTGTCCGCCCGGGCCCTCCTCCTGGTGCTCCAGGACCGAGGCCGGGCGGCGGGACCAGTGCGGTGGCGGGAGCACGCCCGCGCTGTGCAGGTCGCCCCTCGCAAGGGCCGGGCCGGTCTCGAACGCGGCCCGCTCCGGGGCGAGTTCGGCCAGCAGGGACAGGGGTGGTCAGCAGGCCCAGCAGTTCCGAGGTCCATTCCTGCGGCCACTGGGCGGGCCCGAGCGCTTCCAGCCCCTCCGCCGTGCGGTAGGCGGTCCGGGCGGCGAACCAGCCCTCCAGCACCCGGACCCCGCGCACCTCGTACTCCCAGGCCCCGGCCGGGACCGGAGAGATCTGCCCGGAGCCCAGGTGCAGGGTCTCGGTCTCGGGGTCGTACGCCGGCCCGTCCGGCCGGGCCGGCACGGCGGCCCGTACGTACGGCCGGCGCCCGCCCGGCAGCCTCGGCGGCTCCCCGCCCCGGGCGCCGCGCAGCTGGACGGTCAGGATGCGGTGGCCGAGCTCCAGCCCGGCCCGCCAGCGCTCGGGATCGCCGGCGAGCGGGACCTCGTACCCGCGCGGGCCCGGGCGGCCCGTGGCCAGTACCCAGGACAGCAGGTCCTCTGGCGTCACCCAGGTCCGGTACCGCTCGCCCAGGAAGTCGAGCAGGCCGGGCGCCAGATTCGGCTCGGCGCCGGCCGGGCGCCGGTGCAGCGGGCGTACGCGGCCCAGCCGCCCGGCCGGCAGGTGTGCGCTGACCAGATCGTCCATGAGGAACAGCTGCTGGGCGTCCCGGACCCGCCACAGCTCCGGGCGTGCGGCGTCGATGAGCCGCTGGTCCGGCAGCAGCCACTCCTCGTGGAACGGCCCGGACAGCACCCGCACCGGCTCCGGGCACTCCCCGGGCTCGTGCGCGAACCGCCCGGTCCGGGTGCGCTGCCCGGGCAGCGCCGCCGCCCCGGCGGCCGGCGTACGGGTCCGGCTCGGGCGGAACAGCCGCTCCCGCTCGGCTCCCTCGGCCGAGGTCAGCGCCGCCCAGCGGGCCCGCAGGGTCGCCGGATCGGCGGCGGCCGGCCAGGCCCGGCCCAGCCTCAGCGGGGCCACCGACCAGGGCATCAGATCGTCCAGCAGAAGCGCGTCGTCGCTCACGGCGCCGATGCTAGGGGGTCATCCCCGGTACCGGCACGCTACGCTCCTTTTGTACGCACATGTACCGACCGAGGAGGCGGCCATGAGCCAGTACGACGAATACACGACCCCGTCGCAGGCCGAAGGCGAACGACTCGACGACGACATGGACGAGAAGGAGCGCCGGCAGCGGCAGCACCCGCAGACCATGCGCACCACCCCGTCGCAGGCCGAGGGCGAGCGCGGAGCCGAGGACGACGAGAAGTAGGCAGAAGGACGGCTCAGTGCGCGTCCATGGTCACGGTGAAGGAGAACCGGTCGCCCCGGTACCGGATCCGCGCCACGTCCACCACCCGGCCGTCCTCGTCGTACGTCACGCCCGTGTAGTGCAGGATCGGGCTCAGCAGCGGTACGTCCAGCAGCTCGGCGGTGGCCGGGTCGGCCAGCCGCGCCTCCACCGTGTCCGTGATCCGGCTGATCCGCACGCCGACCACGTCCCGCAGCACCTTGGTCATCGGCCAGCGCTCCAGATCGGCCGCCTCCACCGCCGCGGCGAGCTCCGGCCGGACCGCGTTCTCCGCCCAGTTGGTGGGCTCACCCGTGGTGCCGTCGCGGCGCAGCCGCCGGTACGTGACCAGCTCCGCGGCATCCGGGAAGTACTCGGCGAGGTCCCCCGGGACCGGCCCCCGCTCCTGCCCGAGCACCGTGGTGCGCTCGCCCGACTGCTGGGCCACGATCGCGTCGACCGAGCCCAGCAGCCGTACCGGGGCGCTGCGCCGGGCCCCCGGCTCGATAAAGGTGCCGCGCCGCCGGTGCCGGCTGATCAGGCCCTCCTGCTCCAGCTCCTTGAGGGCCTGCCGCATGGTCAGCACACTCACCCCGTAGTGCTCGGCCAGTTGCTCCTCCGTGGGCAGGCGCAGCGAGGCGTCCGGGGTGCGGCCCAGTATCGAGGCGCGCAGTGACTGCGACACCTGGTACCAGAGCGGCAGCTTCCGGTTGAGTACCAGCGAGTCGGGTGCGAAGGCGGTCACGGCGGTTCTCCGTACGGGTGGGGCGGTGTGCGGCCTGCGGTGTGCAGGAATCCTAGGCGCGGAAGTGCCGCTCCAGACCCTGCCAGACGTCGTCGTAACGGCGCTGAAGGTGGTCCGCGCCCGCCGCCTGGGCGGTGGCGGTGATCGGCCAGCGGGTCTCGAACATGAAGGCCAGCCCGTCGTCGATCTTCTGCGGCTTCAGCTCGGCGGCGCTCGCCCTGTCGAAGGTTTCCCGGTCCGGGCCGTGCGCGGACATCATGTTGTGCAGCGAGCCGCCGCCGGGCACGAACCCTTCGGCCTTGGCGTCGTACGCGCCCTCGATGAGGCCCATGTACTCGCTCATCACGTTCCGGTGGAAGTACGGCGGCCGGAAGGTGTCCTCGCCGACCAGCCAGCGCGGGGCGAACACCACGAAGTCCACGCCCGCCAGGCCCGGGGTGTCGGAGGGGGAGGTCAGCACCGTGAAGATCGACGGGTCCGGGTGGTCGTAGCTGATGGTGCCCAGGACGTTGAAGCGGCGCAGGTCGTAGACGTACGGGGTGTGGGTGCCGTGCCAGGCGACCACGTCCAGGGGGGAGTGGTCGTAGGTCGCGGACCAGAGGTTGCCGCAGAACTTGTTGACCACCTCCGTCGGCCGCTCGACGTCCTCGTACGCGGCGACGGGTGCCTGGAAGTCGCGGGCGGCGGCGAGGCCGTTGGCCCCGATCGGGCCGAGGTCGGGCAGCTGGAAGGGCATGCCGTAGTTCTCGCAGACGTACCCGCGGGCCGGCGCGCCGTCGGCGGCCGGCAGCAGCTCGACGCGGAACCGGACCCCGCGGGGGATCAGCGCGATCTGGCCGGGGGAGACGGCGAGCAGGCCGAGCTCGGTGCGCAGCAGCAGTCCGCCGCGCTCCGGGACGATCAGCAGTTCGCCGTCGGAGTCGCTGAACACCCGGTCGGTCATGGATGCGTTGGCGGCGTAGAGGTGGATGGCCATGCCGGCGCGCTGGGTGGCGTCGCCGTTGCCGCCGAGGGTCCACAGGCCCGCCAGGAAGTCGGTGCCGGGGGCCGGGTCGGGCAGCGGGTTCCAGCGCAGCCGGTTGGGGTCCGCGACGGTCTCGGTGAAGGGAGCCGTGCGCAGGCCGCCGTTGTCGATGCGGGTGAAGGGCGGATGCGCGGCCGAGGGGCGGATCCGGTAGAGCCAGGAGCGGCGGTTGTGGGCGCGCGGCTCGGTGAACGCGCTGCCGCTGAGCTGTTCGGCGTACAGGCCCAGGGGGGCGCGCTGGGGGGAGTTGCGGCCGAGGGGGAGGGCGCCGGGGACGGCCTCCGAGCTGTGCTCGTTGCCGAAGCCGGTGAGGTACTCCAGGCCCTCAGCCGTCTTCCCGGCCTGCTCGCTGCCGCTGCCGCCGCCGCTGCTACCGCTGCTCATGCATCCGCTCCCGCTCCGTCGAAGGAATCCTATGGCCGACAGTAGGATTCCGCGGCCGTGGCGTCAACGGCGGACGGGGGCGGGTGGTGTGGAGAAAAGGTGGTGCACGGGGGATCCGAAAAGATGAGCATTGCTCTACTCTCTCGCGCATGTCGTGGACCCGCAGGTTCCCTGCCGTTCCGGCGGCTCTCCTCGCCGCCCTCCTCGCCCTCCTGACCCTGCTCCTCGCCGCGCCCGCCGCGCAGGCGCACGAGGAGCGGCCGGTCACCTTCCCCGACGGCTCCGGATCCGTACCGGAGTACCGCAAGGCCGAACCCGACCTCGTCGTCTGCAAGACCGACCGGGCCGCGTTCGAGAAGCGCATCGCCGGCTTCCCGGAGGAGCTCAGGCAGCGCAACCTCGCCCTCTTCGCACGCTGCGAGCAGAGCGGCTTCCGCCACCTCCAGGAGGCCGTCGACAAGGTCGACCGCCCGGGCATGAACATCGCGATCCTGCCCGGCCTCTACGAGGAGGAGCCCTCACTGCCCAAGCCGACGGGCGAGTGCGCCGCACTGAAGGCGCCCGACTCCTCCCTGGGGTACCAGATCCTCAGCTACGAGCAGCAGGTGCAGTGCCGGCACAACCAGAACCTCGTCGCCATCCTCGGCAAGACCAACCTGCAGATCGAGGGCACCGGAGCCTCCCGGCTGGACGTGGTCATCGACGCCAAGTACCAGAAGCTGAACGGGCTCCGCGCGGACCGCTCCAACGGCATCTACTTCCGCAACTTCACCGCCCAGCGCACCACCTTCAACTCGCTGTACGTGCTCGCCGGCGACGGCTTCGTCATCGACGACGTCCTGACCCGCTGGAACGACGAATACGGCTTCCTGACCTTCGCCAGCGACCACGGGCTCTACAAGAACTGCGAGTCCTACGGCAACGGCGACTCCGGCATCTACCCGGGTAGCGCCTCCAACATCAACGAGGGCCGCGGCTACGACGTGCCCCGCTACTCCATCGAGATCACCGGCTGCCGCAGCCACCACAACATGGTCGGCTACTCCGGCACCGCCGGCGACTCCGTCTGGGTCCACGACAACGAGTTCGACCAGAACATGGGCGGCGCCTCCATGGACAGCGCCTTCCCCGGCCACCCCGGACTCCCGCAGAACCACGCCAAGTTCGAGCGGAACCTGATCCACGACAACAACCAGGACTACTACCGCCACGTGGCCGACGGCACCTGCGCCAAACCGCCCATCGACCGGGGCTACGAGCAGGGCGTGGTCTGCCCGCAGATCTCCATGCCCCCCGGCACCGGCATCATCACCGCGGGCGGCAACTGGAACATCTACGAGAACAACTGGGTGTACGGACACCGGCGCGCCGGGTTCTTCCTCAGCGCCGTCCCCGCCTTCATCCGGGGGGAGTCGGCCTGGTCCAAGCAGGCGGACACCTCCCACCACAACCGGTACGCCGGCAACGTCCTCGGCAAGGACAAGGCCGGCGCCTCCCGCCCCAACGGCATGGACGTGTGGTGGGACGGACAGGGCAAGGGTAACTGCTGGCAGAACGGCCCGGACGGGTCCAGCCCGGGCACCCTCCCCGAGTGCGGGAAGGCCCGCGGGGACGTCTCCGGCGCCTCGGCCCGGCTGGTCGGCGAGCCGGTGAAACTCATCCAGCTGCTCGTCTGCGCCGACTACAACGTCCAGGCCCGCCGGCTGCCGGCCGGCTGCGACTGGTACGGCGCCCGCGGCCTGGAACGGGTGGAGACACAGGCGGCCCTGGCGGTGGCCGTGGTGCTGCTGCTGGTCGGCGGCGTCCTGTGGTGGCGCCGGCTGCGCGGCAGCCGCCTGGCCACGGTGGCCTCCCTGCTGGGCCTGGCCGGCCTGGCCCTGGACGTGGCGGGCTCCACCATGCCCCTGACCGGCACCTTCGTACCGGCCCTCGCCCTGCTCCTGCTGGGCCTGTGGTGGACCGGGATCGGCCTGGCCCTGCGCCCGGACCGCCCCTGGCTCGCCCGGCTCACCCTCCTCCTCGGCGGACTGACCCTGCTCGACGCCTTCGACAAGGCGGTCCTGATGGTCCCCTGGATTCCGCTGAGCCCGGCCTGGCTCCGCGGGCTGGTGGCCGTGGTCTGGGTGCTGTGGGCCGTGATCGCCGCAGCCCGGCCCGGCCCCGGCCGGGTGAGCGGCAGCCCCGGCGGCCCGGGCGAGGACCCCGCCGGCGACCGCACCCCGGTCCCGTCCGGCCCCACCCCGGCCCTGAGCGCAGTCGCCACCGCGGGCCCGGCCCGCGGCTCCGTCCCGGGCACGACCCCGGGCACGGCCCCGGGCGGAGCCGGGGGAGGCGCTCGGGGTGGAGCCGCGAGCGGGGCCGGGGGAGGCGCTCGGAGCGAAGCCGCGGGCGGGGCCGGGGGAAGAGCCGGACGAGGAGCCGGACGAGGAGTCGGGGGCGGCGCTGCGGGAACCCTGGGCGGAGCCGAAGGCGGTGCTCCGGGGGGAACCCTCGGCGGAGCCGGGGGCGGCCACGCCGCGAGCGGCGATTCCTTCGGGGGAGCGGCGTGACCGCCCCCGAGAGCCTGGCCGAGGCGACAGCCCCGGCCGGGCAGCCCGCCTGCCAGACCTGCCCAGCCGCGGGCGGCCGGCCGGCCGGCCGGGCCTGCGGTACGCCGCCGGGCCCGCCCCGCCGACCCGGGCGGCCCGGCCGGGGCCGCCGCTCGGCGGCCCTGCTGGCCGTCGCGCTGCTCCTCGCGGGCGCCACGGCGGCGGGCTGCGGCGGGCGGCCCACCACCCACCACAAGCCCGGCACCAGCCACGAGCAGGCCTCCGGCAGCACCGGCCGGCTGCTGGACACCACGGACGCGGCCGGCCACCGCCACCGAGAGGTCCCCGCCGCGGGCGCCCCCGAGGTCCGCCTCACCGTCCGCCCCGACACCGAGGACGGCTGGAACCTCGAACTCGCCGTGCAGAACTTCCGGTTCACCCCCGGCAGCACCGGCGGCGCGGCCCTCCCGGGCGCGGGCCACGCCCACCTGGAGCTCGACGGCCGGAAGCTGGCCCGGCTGTACGGCCCCTGGCACCACCTGCCGGCCGCGCAGGTACCGCCGGGCCCGCACACCCTGACCGTCCGCCTGTACGCGGACGACCACACCGCCTGGGCGGTCGCGGGCACGCCGGTCCAGGCCACGGCGCAACTCACCGCAGCCGCCCCGGGTGCCACCCCGGGCCACACCCACGGCACCCCAACACCCCCGGGCACCCCGGCCCCGGGCGCCCCCGAGGCGGACCGGACCCTGACGGTCGCCGTCCGCGACGGCAAGGTCAGCCCCGCTCCCGGCCGCACCGAGCTCAAGCGCGGCGAGCGCGTTGCCCTGCGCGTCACCAGCGACCGCGCCGACACCCTGCACGTCCACGGCTACGACCGCGAACTGGCCTTGCCCCCGAGCCAGGAAGCCACCCTGGTCCTGACCGTGGACCGCACGGGCCTCTTCGAGGTCGAAACCCACGAGTCCGGCCTCGTCCTCACCCAGCTAGTGGTCCGGTGACCGAATGAGGCCAAGCGGCCCCCTCCCGAGCCCGGCCCGGGCGCCAGCCGGCGGCTCCGGCTCCGGCCCCGGCTCCGGTCCCGACCCCGGCTCAGGCGCCGGCTTCGGCCCTGGCTCCAGCACTGGCCTCGACCCCGGCCTCGGATCCGGTCCCGAGTCCGGCCCTGGCTTCGTCCCTGGCGCCGTCACCGACCCCGGCTTCGGGCCTGGCCCGGAGGCCGTCCCCGGGGACGGCCTCCGGGTGGACCTCGGCCAGGTCCTTGCCCATGGTGTGGGGTCCAGCCACGATCTGCCCATCTCTCCCTTCTATGCGTTCGCCGGTGCCTTCACCGCCCTCTTCGTCTCCTTCCTCGCCCTCGGTCTGCTCTGGTCCACCTCCCGGTTCCGCGGTGACCGGTCCGGCCGCCCGCTGCCCGCCCGCCTGGAACGCCTCGCCGATGCCCCTCTCACCCGCACCGCCCTGCGGGTGGCCGGGCTCGCCGCGGCCCTGTTCGTCCTGCTGCACCTCCTCCTCGGTCCCGACGACCCCGAGCGGAACCCGGCGCCCGGAGCCGTCTACGTCCTCCTCTGGGTCGGTCTGGTCCCGGCCTCCCTCCTGCTCGGCCCCGTCTGGCGCCTCCTCAGCCCGCTGCGCACCCTGCACCGCCTCCTCGCCCGGATCCGGATCCGGATCCGGATCCGGCTCCGGGGCCGGGGCGCGGGTGGCCGGGCTGCCGCCGGCCCGACTCCCGCCCGCCGCCCGATCCCGGCCCGCCTCGGCACCTGGCCCGCCGCCCTCGGACTGCTCGGCTTCACCTGGCTCGAACTCGTCGCCCCCGACCCCGCATCGACCACCACCCTCCTGACTGCCGTCCTCTGCTACGCCGCCGCCCAGCTGTTGCTCGCCGCGCGCTACGGCGAGCGCTGGTTCGCCCACGGAGACGCCTTCGAGGCGTACTCCGTGCTCCTGTCCCGGCTCTCCCCCCTCGGCCGCCGCAGCGACGGCCGCCTGGTGATCCGTAATCCCTTCCACGGGCTCGACGGGACGCCCGAGCAGCCCGGACTCGTCGCCACCGTCTGCGTCCTGCTCGGATCCACCGCCTACGACGGCTTCTCCGACACGCCCACCTGGATCAATACCGTCCAGACCTCCCCCCTCGGCCGCACCCCCACGGCCACCCTCGGACTCCTCGGCTCCATCGCCCTCGTCGCCGCCCTCTACTGCGTCTGCGCAGCGGCCACCCGCCTGGTCTCCGGCCCGCTCCCCGGACCCCTGACCGCCTTCGCGCACTCACTGCTGCCGATCGCCCTCGGCTATCTCGTCGCCCATTACTTCTCCCTTCTGGTGACCGAAGGGACACGCACAGTAATCGTGGCACTGGGCACTGACAACGCCCCCGAACCCGCTCCACCCCTGGGTCCCGGCGGCCTGGCCGCCCTCCAGGTCATCGCCGTCGTCACCGGTCACGTCCTCGGTGTCATCGCCGCCCACGACCGTTCCGTGCGGCTCTTCCCGCCCGCCCGGGCCGTCGCCGGGCAGCTCCCGATGCTCGCGCTGATGATCATCTACACCATCGGTGGAATCGGACTCCTGCTGAACTGATCGACTTCGAGGAGCGGCATGATGGACTCCGTGTCCCCCCTGCCTCCCGCCCGTCCCCTCCGCCGCGCCCCGGTCCAGCAGCGCAGTGCCGACCGGCTCGCCCGGATCCTCGACGCCTGTGCCGAGCTGCTCGACGAGACCGGCTACGAAAACCTCAGCACCCGCGCCGTCGCCCTCCGGGCCGGCGTACCCATCGGCTCCGTGTACCGGTTCTTCGACAACAAGCGGGCCATGGCCGACGCCCTCGCCCACCGCAACCTCGACCGCTACGCCCAGGGCATCGCCGACCGGCTGGCCCTGCTCCCGGCCACCGACTGGCGGCCCGTCGTGGACGCCGTGCTCGACGAGTACCTCGCCATGAAGCGGACCGTCCCCGGCTTCGTCCTGGTCGACTTCGGGGTGCCGGCGCCGCCGGCCGAGGAATCGCCCGCCGACCCCAACCACCTGGTCGCCGCCCGCCTCACCGAACTCCTCTGCGGCCACCTCCAGCGGACCCCCGACACCGCCCTGCGGCGTGCCGTCCTGGTTGCCGTCGAGGCCACCGACGCCCTGATCCAGCTGGCCTTCCGCTCCGACCCGGCCGGTGACCAGGACATCGTCGACGAAACCCGGGTGATGATGCAGGCCTATCTCGCCCGCGTCCTGGACTGAGCTCCGCCGGACCCTCCCGGCCGTGCCTACCGGTCGGTATGCTCGGCGTGCCCGCGTGCCGCAGCCTGCCGCCCCCAGGAGGGCCCATGCCCAGCGCTCCCCGCACCGCCCTGCGCATCTGCCCGCTCTGTGAAGCCACCTGCGGACTCACCCTCACCCTCGACGGCACCACCGTCACCGGCGCCCGCGGCGACCGCGAGGACATCTTCAGCCGCGGCTTCATCTGCCCCAAGGGCGCGGCCTTCGGCGGGGTGGACGGTGACCCCGACCGGCTGCGGACCCCGCTGGTCCGGCGCGGCGGGCAACTCCGCGAGGCCGGCTGGGAAGAGGCGTACGAGGCCGTCGCCGCCGCTGTCCCGGGCCTGGTCCGGGAGTACGGAGCCCAGTCCGTCGGCGTGGTCCTCGGGAACCCCAACGTGCACACCATGGCCGGGGCCCTCTACCCGCCGCTGCTGCTCAAGGCCCTCGGCACTCGCAACCTGTTCACCGCCAGCACCCTCGACCAGATGCCGAAGCACGTCTCCAGCGGGCTGCTGTTCGGCGACCCCTTCGCCATCCCGGTCCCGGATCTCGACCGCACCGACTTCCTGCTGCTCCTCGGTGCCAACCCGGTCGAATCCAACGGAAGTCTGTGCACCGCCCCCGACTTCCCCGGCCGGCTGAAGGCCCTGCGGGCCCGCGGCGGCACCCTGGTGGTCGTCGACCCGCGCCGGACCCGGACCGCCCGACTGGCAGACCGTCACCTCGCGCTCCGGCCCGGCAGCGACGCCCTGCTGCTCGCCGCCCTCGCCCACACCCTGCTCGAGGAGAAGCTCGCCGACCCCGGCCCGCTGACGGAGCTACTCGACGGGGGCCTCCGGGAACTCGCCGAAGCCCTCGCCCGTTTCACCCCCGAGGAGGTCGCGCCCGCCTGCGACCTCCCGGCCGGAGAGATCCGCGCGCTCGCCCGTGAGCTGGCCGCCGCCCGCACCGCCGCCGTGTACGGGCGAATGGGCAGCTGCACGGTCGAGTACGGAACCCTCGCCAGCTGGCTGGTCGACGTACTCAACATCCTCACCGGCAATCTCGACCGGCCGGGCGGAGCCCTCTTCCCGCTCTCCGCGACCGCCCCCGCGCCCCGGGCGGCCGGTCCGGGCAAGGGCTTCGCGCTCGGCCGCTGGTCCAGCCGGGTGTCGGGCCACCCCGAGGCCAAGGGCGAACTCCCCCTCGCCGCCCTCGCCGAGGAGATCGACACCCCGGGGGAGGGCCGCATCCGCGCGGTCATCGCCATCGCCGCCAACCCGGTGCTGTCCGCGCCCGACGGCCATCGCCTCGACGCCGCCCTGGCCGGCCTGGACTTCATGGTCTCGGTGGACCCCTACCTCAACGAGACCTCCCGCCACGCACATGTGGTGCTGCCCCCGCCGCCGCCCTCGCAGAGCGCGCACTTCGACTTCGCGTTCAACGGGTTCGCGGTACGCAACCAGGCCCGTTTCAGCCCGGCAGCCGTCCCCCTGGAGGAGGGCCGGCTGGACGAGTGCGAGATCCATGCACGCCTGATCCTCGCCGTGTCCGGCATGCACGGCGCCGCCCCGGCCGCCGTGGACGACCTGGCGATCCGCAGCAGCCTGGCCAAGGCCGTAGCCGATCCGGGATCGCCGCTGCACGGCGCCGACCCGGACCGGCTCGCCGGCCTGCTCGCCGGCAGCTCCGCGCCGGAGCGGCGGCTGGACATGATGCTCCGACTCGGCCCGTACGGGGACCGGTTCGGCTTCGGCCCCTCCCATACGCACCACTCCCATACACACCACGCCGCAGCCGACGGCGGGCTCGGGCTGGAGCGGCTGCTCGCGCACCCGCACGGCATCGACCTGGGCCCGCTGCGGCCCCGGCTCCCGGGCGTGCTCAAGACGCGCAGCGGCAGGATCGAGCTGCTGCCGGGACCGATCGCCGCCGAACTCCCCAGGCTGCGCGCGGCGCTGGCGGAACGCCCCGCTGCCCTGGTGCTCGTCGGCCGCCGGCACCTGCGGTCCAACAACAGCTGGTTGCACAACGTCCCGGCCCTCACCGGAGGTTCCAACCGGTGCACCCTTCAGGTGCACCCGCTGGATGCCGCCCGGCTGGGACTCGTGGACGGCAAGGCGGCCCGGATCAGTGCCGACGGGGGCTCGCTCGAGGCCCCGGTGGAGATCACCGACAGTGTGCGGGCCGGTGTGGTCAGCCTGCCGCACGGCTGGGGCCACGACCGGCCCGGCACCCGGCTGTCCGCCGCCTCCGCAGAGCCGGGGGTCAACGTGAACCAACTGCTCGACGGCAGCCGACTGGACCCGCTGTCCGGGACCGCCGTCCTCAACGGCTTCCCGGTGGAGCTCATACCCCTGCCCTGAGCTGGGGTTTTGCCCATATTGCTCACGCGTTCACACCTTGTTAACGCGAGTCGGGGGCACCTACCTTCCCCCCATGCTGACCATCCTCGGATTCGCCATGATCGCGACATTCCTCGTCCTGATCATGATGAAAAAGATGTCGCCGATCGCGGCACTCGTCCTCGTCCCCGCCCTGTTCTGCGTCATCGCCGGCCAGGGCGCGCAGCTCGGCGACTACGTCATCGACGGGGTCGGCAAGCTCGCGCCGACCGCCGCCATGCTGATGTTCGCCATCGTCTACTTCGGCGTGATGATCGATGTCGGTCTCTTCGACCCGATCGTCCGGGGCATCCTGCGCTTCTGCAAGGCGGACCCGATGCGCGTCGTCGTCGGGACCGCCGTGCTGGCCGCCATCGTCTCCCTCGACGGCGACGGCTCGACCACCTTCATGATCACGGTTTCGGCCATGTACCCGCTCTACAAGCGGCTCGGCCTGAGCCTGGTGGTGATGACCGGTGTGGCCGCAACCGCCAACGGCGTGATGAACACCCTGCCCTGGGGCGGCCCCACCGCCCGCGCCGCAACCGCCCTCAAGCTGGACGCCGCCGACATCTTCGTCCCCATGATCCCGGCCCTGGCCGTGGGCCTGCTGTTCGTGTTCGTCCTGGCCTATGTCCTGGGTGTGCGCGAGCGCCGCCGGGTCGGGCTCCTGGCCCTTCCCGCACAGGAGTCCGTAGAGGAGCCCGTGGCGGAGCCTGCGGAGACCCTGGTTGCGGCCGGTACCCCGGCAGGCGCCCCCGGGTCCGGCGCCGCTGCCGGGTCCGCCGCTGCCGGGTCCGTCGGTGCGGGGGATTCGGCACCCGCCGACCCGGAGCACGAGGGGTTCCAGGGCCTGGACCCGCACCGTGCCACCCTGCGTCCCCGCCTCTACTGGTTCAACGCCGGTCTCACCCTCCTCCTGCTCACCTCGATGATCATGGAGTTGCTGCCCATCCCGGTCCTGTTCCTGCTGGGCGCCGCCCTCGCGCTCACCGTCAACTTCCCGAAGATGCCGGACCAGAAGGCCCGGATCGCCGCCCACGCCGACAACGTCCTCAACGTGGCCGGCATGGTCTTCGCCGCCGCCGTCTTCACCGGGGTCCTCACCGGCACCGGCATGGTCAAGCACATGGCCGACTGGCTGGTCGGCGCCGTCCCCGAGGGCATGGGCCCACACATGGCACTGGTCACCGGCCTGCTCAGCCTGCCCCTCACCTACTTCATGTCGAACGACGGCTTCTACTTCGGTGTCCTGCCGGTCCTCGCCGAGGCCGGCGCCGCCCACGGGGTCTCGTCGCTGGAGATCGCCCGGGCCTCCCTGGTGGGTCAGGCCCTGCACATGTCGAGCCCGCTGGTCCCCGCCGTGTACGTACTCGTCGGCATGGCCAAGGTGGAGTTCGGCGACCACACCCGCTTCACGGTCAAGTGGGCCGCCCTCACCTCCCTCGTGGTGCTGGCGGCAGGGATCGTTTTCGGCATCATCTGACCCTGGCGTGCCGAGAACCACCGATGCTGGTTTGTAGGGTGTTCGCGAGGTTCGATGCGCTGGTGCTCGGGAGGAATGCGATGAAGGCCCACGACGGCATGTACATCGGCGGGGAATGGCGGCCCGCCGCCGGCCGGGACCGGATCGAGGTCCTCAACCCGGCGGACGAACAGATCCTCGGCGGGGTCCCGGCCGGCACGGCCGAGGACATCGACGCGGCGGTACGCGCCGCGCGCGCGGCCTTTCCCGGCTGGGCGGCCACCCCGCCCGCCGAGCGGGCGGGCCGGATCGCGGCCCTGCGCGACGTGCTGATCGCCCGCAAGGGCGAGTTCGCCGAGCTCATCACCGCCGAGCTCGGCTCCCCGCGCGGCTTCTCGGAGATGGTGCACGTCGGAGCCCCCATCGCGGTGGCCTCCTCGTTCGCCGAACTGGGCGTCGGCCACGCCTTCGAGGAGCGCATCGGAAACTCCACCGTGCTGCTCGAACCGGTCGGCGTGGTCGGGGCCATCACGCCCTGGAACTACCCGCTGCACCAGATCGTTGCCAAGGTGGCACCCGCTCTCGCGGCGGGCTGCACGGTCGTCCTCAAGCCCGCCGAGGACACCCCGCTGACCGCGCAGCTCTTCGCCGAGGCGGTGGACGAGGCCGGCCTGCCGGCCGGCGTCTTCAACCTGGTGACCGGCACCGGCCCGGTCGCCGGACAGGCGCTGGCCGCCCACCCCGGGGTCGACCTCGTCTCCTTCACCGGCTCGACCGCCGTCGGCCGACTCGTCGGCGCCACCGCCGGTGCCGCGATCAAGCGGGTGGCCCTCGAACTGGGTGGCAAATCGGCCAATGTCATCCTGCCCGGGGCCGACCTGGCCAAGGCGGTCGCCACCGGCGTCGGCCATGTCATGAACAACTCCGGCCAGAGCTGCAACGCGCTCACCCGGATGCTCGTCCACCGGGACCAGTACGAGGAGGCGGTCGCCCTCGCCGCCGCCGCGGTTGCCGGGTACCCCGTGGGCGACCCGGGCGACTCCGCGACCCGACTCGGCCCCGTGATCAACGCGAAGCAGCGGGACCGCGTCCGCGCGTACATCACCCGGGGCATCGAGGAAGGCGCCCGACTCGTCGCCGGCGGCCCCGAGGCGCCGCACGAGCAGGGCTACTTCGTCGCGCCCACCGTCTTCGCCGACGTCACCCCCGAGATGACCATTGCCCAGGAGGAGATCTTCGGCCCGGTCCTCGCGATCCTCCCGTACGAGGACGAGGAGGAAGCCCTCCGGATCGCCAACGGCACCGTGTACGGCCTCGGCGGCGCCGTGTGGGCGGCCGACGAGGAGACGGCGGTCGCCTTCGCCCGCCGTATGGACACCGGCCAGGTGGACATCAACGGCGGCCGGTTCAACCCGCTCGCGCCCTTCGGCGGGTACAAGCAGTCGGGCGTCGGCCGCGAGCTGGGCCCGCACGGCCTGGCCGAGTACCTCCAGACCAAGTCCCTGCAGTTCTGACCGCCCCGACGGAGAAGCCACCATGGTCCGCGCCGCCGTACTGCCCGCCGTCGGAGCCCCCCTGGAGATACGGGAGATCGTGCTGCCCGATCCCGGTCCCGGGCAGGTCCGCGTCAAACTCGTCGCTGCCGGGGTCTGCCACTCCGACCTCTCCCTCACCAACGGCACCATGCGGGTGCCGGTGCCCGCCGTCCTCGGTCACGAGGGCGCCGGCACCGTCCTCGCCGTCGGCGAGGGCGTCACCCATGTCGCACCCGGCGACGGAGTGGTCCTCAACTGGGCCCCCTCCTGCGGCCGGTGCCACCACTGCACCATCGGCGAGGTCTGGCTCTGCGCCAAGGCCCTCGCCGGGGTCGGGGACATCTACGCCCACGACGCCCAGGGCACCGAGCTGCACCCCGGCCTCAACGTCGCCGCCTTCGCCGAGGAGACCGTGGTCGCGGCCAACTGCGTGCTGCCCGCCCCGGCCGGTATCCCGCTGGCCGAGGCCGCCCTGCTCGGCTGTGCCGTCCTGACTGGCTACGGCGCCGTCCACCACAGCGCCCAGGTGCGCCCCGGCGAATCGGTGGCGGTCTTCGGTGCCGGCGGGGTCGGCCTCGCCGCGCTCCAGGCGGCGCGGATCGCCCAGGCCGGCCCGGTGATCGCGGTGGACGTCTCCCCGGCCAAGGAGGAGCTGGCCCGGGCGGCCGGAGCCACCGAGTTCGTCCTCGCCTCCGAGGCCACCGCCAAGGAGATCCGCACCCTGACCGGCGGCCAGGGCGCTGACGTGGCCGTCGAATGCGTGGGCCGCGCCGACACCATCCGGACCGCCTGGGAGTCCACCCGGCGCGGCGGACGCACCACGGTCGTCGGCATCGGCGGCAAGGACCAGCAGGTGAGCTTCCACGCCTTGGAGATCTTCCACTTCGCCCGCACCCTCACCGGCTGCGTCTACGGCAACAGCGACCCCGCCCGCGACCTCCCGGTGCTCGCCGAACACGCCCTGGCCGGCCGCCTCGACCTCGGCGCGCTGGTCACCGACCGGATCGGGCTGGAGGGCATCCCGGCCGCGTTCGACGCGATGCTCGCCGGGAAGGGTGGCCGCTCACTGGTGGTCTTCTAGGACGGGAGAGGGCCGGGGCGGCCGGGCCTGCGGCGGCGGGGTCTGGCCCCCCGGCCCCCGCCCCCCGGTACCCCCGGTTCAGGCCAAAGCCTCGTACTGCAGTGCCAGCCCGTCCAGGAGCGCCGTCAGGCCGGCTTCGAAGGCCCCCTCGTCGACCTCCCGCTGCCGCTCGGCCAGCAGATGGGCCTGACCCGGGTGCGGATAGTCCGCCGGGTCGTAGGCCGCCTCGTCGTCCACGAACCCGCGGGCGAACGAGCCCACCGCCGATCCCAGGATGAAGTACCGCATCAGCGCGCCGATCCGGGTGGCCTGGGCCGGGGGCCAGCCCGCCGCCGTCATGGCGCCGAACACCGCGTCTGCCACCCGCAGCCCGGACGGCCGGCGGCCCGGGCCACGCGCCAGCACCGGCACGATGTTCGGATGGTCGGCCAGGGCGTCCCGGTAGGAGTGCGCCCAGTCGTGCAGCGCGGTCCGCCAGTCCCGCGGATCCTCCTCGCCGAACATCGACAGATCGACCCGCGCGCTCACCGCGTCGGCCACCGCCTCCAGGATCTCGTCCTTGGTGCGGAAGTGGTTGTAGAGGGAAGGCCCGCTGACCCCGAGCGCGGCGGCCAGCCGCCGCGTCGACACCGCCTCCAGCCCTTCCCGGTCGACCAGGACGCCCGCCGCCTCGACGATGCGTTCCCGGTTCAGGAGGGGCTTGCGCGGTCTGGCCATGCGCCACATAGTAAGCCGTGCCCGCCAAAAACTACCGCTGCTAATTAACGCACCGTGCGAGGGGTGGCCATGAATCTGGAGCTGAGCGAGGAGCAGACCGCCGTACGGCGGCTGGCCCGCGAGTTCACCGAGCGCGAGATCGCCCCGTACGCCGCGGCCTGGGACCGCGCCGAGAGCGTCGACCGCGCCATCGTCAAGAAGCTCGGCGAGGTCGGCTTCCTCGGACTCACCGTGCCCGAGGAGTACGGCGGTTCCGGCGGCGACCACCTCTCCTACGTTCTGGTCACCGAGGAGCTCGGACGCGGCGACTCCGCGGTGCGCGGCATCGTCTCCGTCTCCCTCGGTCTGGTCGCCAAGACCATCGCCGCCTGGGGCAGTGAGGAGCAGAAGCGCGAGTGGCTGCCGCGGCTCTGCGCGGGCGATGCCCTCGGCTGCTTCGGGCTGACCGAACCCGGCAGCGGCTCCGATGCCGGCAGCCTCACCACCCGCGCCGTCCGGTCCGGCAATGCATACGTTCTCAACGGCAGCAAGATGTTCATCACCAACGGCACCTGGGCCGATGTGGTGCTGCTCTTCGCCCGCACCGACCCCGCCGAGCCCGGCCACCGCGGGGTCTCCGCCTTCCTCGTCCCCACCGACACGCCCGGCCTGACCCGCCGCGAGATCCACGGCAAGCTCGGCCTGCGCGGCCAGGCCACCGCCGAGCTGGTCCTGGAGGACGTCACGGTGCCCACCGCCGCCCTGCTCGGCCTGGAGGGAAAGGGCTTCACGGTGGCCATGTCGGCGCTCGCCAAGGGCCGGATGTCGGTGGCCGCCGGCTGTGTGGGCCTCGCCCAGGCGGCGCTGGACGCGGCCGTCGCGTACGCCGCCGAGCGCGAGCAGTTCGGCAAGCCGATCGCCCAGCACCAGCTGGTGCAGGAGCTGATCGCCGACATCTCGGTGGACGTGGACGCCGCCCGCCTGCTCACCTGGCGGGTCGCCGATCTCATCGACCGGGGGCAGCCGTTCGCCACCGAATCGGCCACGGCGAAGCTCTTCGCCTCCGAGGCCGCCGTCCGGGCGGCGAGCAACTCCCTCCAGGTGCACGGCGGTTACGGCTATATCGACGAGTACCCGGCCGGCAAGCTGCTGCGCGACGCCCGCGTGATGACCCTCTATGAGGGCACCAGCCAGATCCAGAAGCTCCTCATCGGCCGCGCCCGCACGGGGGTTTCGGCCTTTTGAGTACCTGACTGAGTACCTGAGCGGATGCCGCGCCGACCGGCCCGCCGCGATGGTGGACCCATGAACGAGACACCGGTCAAGCAGCAGAACACGGGGGCGTACTACGGCCAGGCCGTCGCGTCCTTCGCCATCGCGCTCGGTGCGGTCGCGGTCGGCATCTACAACATGGACACGGGCCCCTGGGTGCGGGCCTTCATGGGGATCGCGGTCCTGTACCTGACCACCTCCGCCTTCACCCTCGCCAAGGTGATCCGGGACCGGCAGGAGGCCGACCAGATCGTCAGCCGGGTGGACCAGGCCCGGATGGAGAAGATCATGACGGAGTACGACCCCTACCACCCGAAGGCCCCGAAGCCCTAAGCGCTTGCTCACCCTCCGGTAGGGTGTTCACTTCCACACGGCGGAGAGGTGAGCGAGCGATGGACAGCGCGGACAGCGCGGCGGAGACCGGCGGCAGCGGCGACGGATACGTGCCGTGGTCGGAGGTCGCTCCCGACGCGGCCCGGCGGCTGCTGATCGCGGCGGTGGAGGCCTTCGCCGAGCGCGGCTACCACGCCACGACCACCCGGGACATCGCGCAGCGCGCCGGCATGAGCCCGGCCGCCCTCTACATCCACTACAAGACCAAGGAAGAGCTGCTCCACCGGATCAGCCGGATCGGCCACGACAAGGCGCTGGAGATCCTGCGGACGGCAGCCCAGGGGCCGGGCACCGCCGCCGAGCGGCTCGATGCGGCCGTACGGTCCTTCGTACGGTGGCACGCCGCGCACCACACCACCGCACGGGTGGTCCAGTACGAGCTCGATGCTCTCGGGACGGAGCACCGCTCCGAAATCGTGGCACTGCGCCGGGAGAGCGATGCCGCCGTCCGCCGCATCCTCGCCGACGGGGTCGCGGCGGGGGAGTTCGACGTCCCCGACGTGCCCGGCACCACCCTGGCCGTGCTCTCGCTCTGCATCGACGTGGCCCGCTGGTTCAACACCGCCGGCAACCGCACGCCCGACGAGGTCGGCGCGCTCTACGCCGACCTCGTACTCCGCATGGTGGGCTCGGCTCAGAAGTAGTAGCGGGACACCGTCTCCGCCACGCACACCGGCTTGTCGCCGTCCTCGCGCTCCACCGTGACGGTCGCGGCGACCTGCACCCCGCCGCCCGCCTCGGTGACCTCCGTGATCACGGCGGTCGCGCGCAGCCGCGAACCGACCGGGACGGGGGAGGGAAAACGGACCTTGTTCGTCCCGTAGTTGATGCCCATCCGCATGCCCTCGACCCGCATGATCTGCGGTACCAGGCTGGGCAGCAGCGACAGGGTCAGGTAGCCGTGCGCGATGGTGGAGCCGAACGGGCCGGAGGCGGCGCGCTCGGGGTCGACGTGGATCCACTGGTGATCGCCGGTCGCGTCCGCGAAGAGGTCGATCCGCTTCTGGTCGACCTCCAGCCAGTCGCTGGGCCCCAGCAGCGCACCGGTCCCGGCGTGCAACTCCTCGGCGGACGTGAAGATCCTCGGCTCGGCCATGCGTCTCCCTCTCCCAATCGGAACAAGCGCTTGCTCAGCATGGTTGGGCGGTATGTATCTGTCAACGGACCGGAGGCGTGCCGACTAGGGGGTGTTCGGCGGATCAGGGTCGGATAGCCCGGGTCGTCTGGTGCCGTGGATTGCAAGGCGGAGGAGGGAGACGACGCGGAGCGTCGGCGACCGACGACAACGCGGCAAGCCGCGGTGCCAGGCGGGCCGGGCCCGGCCATGATCCGCCGAACATCCCCTAGGCTCGGGCGGGTGCCGCAGATTCCCGAGAACGTCCACGAACTCACCGTCGGCCAGCTGTCCGCGCGCAGCGGAGCGGCGGTGTCCGCGCTCCACTTCTACGAGGCCAAGGGACTCATCAAGAGCCGCCGCACCTCGGGCAACCAGCGCCGCTACTCGCGGGACGCGCTGCGCCGGGTGGCCTTCGTCCGCGCCGCCCAGCGGGTCGGCATCCCGCTGATCACGATCCGCGAGGCCTTGGCACAGCTCCCGGAGGAACGCACCCCGAACCGCGAGGACTGGGCGCGCCTGTCCGAGGCCTGGCGCTCCGAACTCGACGCCCGCATCAAGCGGTTGGGCCGGCTCCGCGACCACCTGACGGATTGCATCGGGTGCGGCTGCCTCTCGCTGGAGAGCTGCGTGCTGTCCAACCCGGACGACGCATTCGGCGACCGCCTCACCGGCTCGCGTCTTTAGGCCCTCTCCAGCGCCGCGGCGGAGACCAGGTCCGCGTTCGAGCGGGCCGGGAGGCCGTTCGGGAGGTGGAGGACGTCGCCGATGCCGGTCCGGCAGGTGTGGCCGAGGGCGACCGCCATCCGGAGCACCGGCCAGGCCGCCGCCCCGCGCCCGTACAGCACCGTCCGGCCCGCGCCGGGCAGGCTCAGCCCGCGCAGCAGGGCCGGATCGGCCGCGGCCAGTTCGACCACCAGCCGGGCGACCGGAACCGCCGGCGCCGGCCCGGCACCCGGGCCCGGCCGCAGCACGCCGTCCACCGAGACCCCCCGCTCGGCCAGCGCCGCAGCCACGGCAGCCGCGGCCGGATCCGCGAGGTCCACCGTGGCACGGTCCGGGAGGAGCTCCCAGGCACGGATCCGGCCCACCGGATCCGGTTCGCCCGGAACGGTCGCGCAGACCGACAGCGGGACCGCGACCGCCGCCCGCAGTGCGGCGAGCAGCGGCCCGGCCACCCGCGGGGACAGGCTCTCCCGCCCGCACGGCGTCCGCGGGTGCACCAGGATCTCGGCGGCCCCCGCCGCCACGGCCCCCACCGCCGCCGCCACCAGCGCCTCCGGCGACATCGGCACGGCCGCGCCGTCCGCCGCCGTACGGGACCCGTTCAGCGAAACCTGCATCACGCCCGGCTCACGCCGTGTCCGCCAGCGCCGGCCGCGGTACGACGATCCCGCACCCGGCGCACACCGGCCCGCCCCACGGCCCCCGGGCATCGGCCCCGGTGATCCCGGCGATCCCGGGCGGCGCCCCCCAGCGCAGCTCCTGCGCCCCGCAGACCGGGCAGGCCGTCCCCGGCTCCGACTCCAGCGCCTTCACCAGCCGCCGCAGCACCTCGCCCAGCGGCCCGTCCGGCCGCACCCCCGGGTCGGCACAGCGCACCACCGCCACCCCGCACCACACCCACTCCGGCCGGCGCAGCCCGTGGTGCTTCTCGCGGCGCCGGCGCTCGGCGAAGTGCCGTTCGTACTCCAGCCAGACCGCCCTGGCCTCCTCCAGTTCCTCCAGCGCCGCCACCAGCCGCTGCGGGTCGGCCGCCCGGTCCTCGGGGGCGATCCCGTGCCGGTCGCACAGGTGCCACCAGGTCGCCCGGTGCCCGTACGGCGCGAATCTCTCCAGGCAGCGGCGCAGCGAATGCCGCCGCAGGGCCCGGTCGTTGCGCGCATCGCGCACTTGGACCGCCAGACTCCGGAATCCCGCCATCACGTCTCACCTCCGTGGGCCAACATGCCCGGCGGGATGTGGGCGCATGCGGGGGCGGTCGAGGCGTACGGGTGGCACATGGCCGGAACTCAGCGCCCCATCCGGCCCGCCGCGACCACCACCCGGGCCAGCTCCTCATGGCAGATGTCACTGTGCGCCCCCGATGGCGCCCCGCCCCGCCGCACCACCGCCGCCGCGTCCACGCTCACACATCCGGCCTCCGGCATGCCACCGCGCAGCACCGCGTCCAGGGCCAGGCGGGCCGCACCCGGCACCGCCTGGATCCCGTCGTGGCCCATCGCGCCCCACCGCGCATCGAAGCCCGCGAAACCGGCCGAATCCCCCGCCATCCGGGAGGCCAGCGGATAGAACACCTTCAGCGCCGAATCGTGCTGCGAGTAACAGGACACCACCGGGCCGCGGACCCTGCGCTGGAGACCGGCGAGCGCCCCGGACCGGCCCTGGTCGTGGGGCAGCCGCTCGGCGAACGCGTAGTGGGAGAAGGCTCCCTGAAGCAGAGTCAAGGAGCGGACGAAGTCCCAGCCGTCCGGCACCGCCCGCAAGGCGAAGGCCACCACCCGGGCCCCGAAGCTGTGCCCGATCAGATGCACCCGCAGGTCCGGACAGCCTCGGGAGAGGTCGGTCAGTACGGGTCCCAGCCCGCGCTCGCCCACCACCCCGGCCCGCTTCTTCATCCGGTGGTAGGTGGCCTGCCGCAGCAGTTCCTTTCCGCCGTCCCACAGGGCGCCGGGCCCTTCCCGGCCCGCTTCGGCCAGCCCGTCGCCGAGCGCGCGGCAGCTGACCGCGGCATCCCCGCCGAACAGGGCCGGCACCGGCTCCTCCGCCCCGCCGATGCCGTCGGCCGCCGGAAGACCCGCCAAAGCCCGTACCAGGAGCCCGAATTCGGCGATATCGGCAGCCGACTCCGGTCGCTGCACGAGCAGTTCGGAGATCCGATCCAGCTCCGTCTCGTGGCCCGGCCAGAACTCCCCGAGCGCCCGCCGGGTTTCGGTATCCAGGCCCGCCTCCTCGGCCGCGTCGCCGCGCCCTTCCGGCCCGCGCAGTTCGAAGTCCGGGATCGGCTCGTCCGCGAAACGGATCGAGGGCCACACCACACCCACGTAACCCAACCGCACCGCAGGCCGGACCAGCCCCGGGAACGGGGCGAAGAAGCGGGCGTACAGCCGCGTCGCCGTCGACCGCTCGCTGTTCCAGCCGTGCGAGAACACCAGCAGGTCGGTCGCGTCCAGCCGGGCCACCGCCGCCCGGCCCGCCGGGTCCACGTCCCCCTCGGCATCGAACCGCAGCTCCGCATACGGCCCCACACCCAGGCCCGCGCCCAGCCCCGCGCCGCCCAGTCCCGCATCCGACATGAGGTCCCCCTCCGCCGCGCCCGCCCGCCCGTGCGCTCCAGCATCCCGCCGTACCGCGCATCCGGCCAGCCCCCCGGCACACCTGGCCGCGCCCCCGCTCACGGATACAGCAGGTAGCTCTCCCGTACCGCCGAGAACCGGGCCAGCCCCGCCGCCCAGTCCGCCGCGATCTCCTCCACCCCCGCGCCCGCGTCGACCAGCCGGCGCACCCGGTCCGAACCGGTCAGCCGGTCGATCCAATGGTCGGACCGCCAGGCGAAACCGCTCCAGGTCCGCCGCGCCGTCACCAGCAGCCCGATGCCGGCCCGCACCGGGTCGAAGGCCTCCCGGTCGTGCACCAGGATCCGTACGCCGCCACAGGTCCGCCCCGCGAACTTGGAGAAGGTGGGGGTGAACCAGGCCTCCCGGAACCACACCCCGGGCAGCTCCAGCGCGTTCGCCGCCTCCGCCCACCGCCGGTCGATGCCCTCCGCACCCACCAGTTCGAACGGGGTGGTGGTACCCCGCCCCTCCGAGAGGTTGGTCCCCTCGAACAGGCAGGTCCCGGCGTAGGCGAGCGCCGTGTCCGGGGTCGGCATGTTCGGGCTCGGCGGCACCCAGGGCAGCCCCGTCTCCCCGAAGAAGGACTCGCGCCGCCACCCGGACATCCGTACGGTCTCCAGCCGGACCGGCCGCCCGGTCAGGAACTCCCCGTTGAACAGGCGGGCCAGCTCCGCCGCCGTCATCCCGTGCGCCAGCGCGATCGGCTCCCGCCCGACGAAGCTCGCGTACGGCCGCTCCAGCACCGGGCCCAGGGCCCGCCGCCCGCCCATCGGATTCGGCCGGTCCAGCACCACCACCGGCTTCCCGGCCGCCGCAGCTGCGCGCATACAGTCGTACAGGGTCCAGATATAGGTGTAGAAGCGGGCCCCGACGTCCTGGATGTCGAAGAGGACGGTGTCCACCCCGGCGGCGGTGAACACGTCCGCGAGGGCCTGCCCGCTCTTGCCGTAGGTGTCGTACACCGGCAGCCCGGTCGCCGGGTCCTGGGCGCGGCCCTCGGACCCGCCCGCCTGTGCCGTGCCCCGGAATCCGTGCTCCGGGCCGAAGACCGCGACCAGGTCGACGCGCTCGTCCGCGTGCAGGACGTCGACCAGGTGGCGGGCGTCGGCGGTGATCCCGGTGGGGTTGGTGACCACCCCCACCCGCAGCCCGGCCAGCAGCCGGTACCCGTCCGCCGCCAGCTGCTCGAAGCCGGTCCGCACCCGCCCGGCGGCCTCCGCCGCCGTTCCGGCAGCCGTCCCCATGGCCCCCACGGCCCCCGTCGTCCCCATGGCCCCCGCCAGTCCCAGCAGTCCGCGTCTCGACAGGCTCATCCCGCCACGCTAGGCCCGCGGCCCCTTCCGTGCCGACATACCGACTGGTTAGTCTGGCGCCCGCAGCGGCCTCCACCGGCCTGCCTCCCGCTACGAAAGGTGATCCCCGTGGGCGCGTACCAGGACACTCGAGTCGTTGTCACCGGAGCCGGCGGCGGCATCGGCGCGGCCCTCGCGCACCGCTTCGCCGCGGAGGGCGCGACGGTCGTGGTCAACGACCTCGACCCGGTACGGGCCGCCTCGGTCGCCGCCGAGATCGGCGCCCGTGCCGTCGCCGTGCCCGGCGACGCCTCCACCGTCGTCGCGGAGGCCAAGGAGGCGCTCGGCGGCACCGTGGACATCTACTGCGCCAACGCCGGAATCGCCTCGGGCGGCGATGCCTTCGCCGACGAGGCCGTCTGGGACGCGGCCTGGCAGACCAATGTGATGGCCCATATCCGCGCCGCCCGCCTGCTGCTGCCGGACTGGCTGGAGCGGGGCAGCGGCCGTTTCGTCTCCACCGTCTCCGCCGCCGGGCTGCTGACCATGATCGGAGCGGCCCCGTACAGTGTCACCAAGCACGGTGCGCTCGCCTTCGCGGAGTGGCTCTCGCTGACCTACCGCCACCGCGGCATCCAGGTCCACGCCATCTGCCCGCAGGGGGTACGGACGGACATGCTGACCGCCGCCGGCTCGGCCGGCGAGCTGGTCCTCGCGCCGACCGCGATCGAACCGGAAACGGTCGCGGACGCGTTGTTCGACGGTATGGCGAAGGGCACCTTCATGATCCTCCCGCACCCGGAGGTCGCCGGGTACTACACGGCGCGCGCCACGGACCCCGACCGCTGGCTGACCGGCATGAACCATCTCCAGCGGACCTGGGAGGGCGCGTGACCGAGACCGAGGCCGAGCTGCCTTCGGCTGCCGCGGGTCCGCCCTCCGCCGGCCGGCCCTGGCTGGGCCGGCTCAGCCCGGCCCAGCGGGCTCCCCTCACGCCGCCGCCCAGCGTGCTGCACGCCTTCCGGGCGGCGGCGGCCCGGGCTCCGGAACGCACCGCGCTCGCCTACTTCGACGGCCGGCTGAGCTACGCCGAGACCGACGCGCTCTCTGACTCCGTGGCCGGCCACCTCGCCGCCCACGGCGTACGGCCCGGGGACCGGGTCGCGGTCATGCTGCAGAACACCCCGCACCTGGTCCTGGCGGTCCTGGCCGCCTGGAAGGCCGGCGCGGTGGTCGTCCCGCTCAACCCGATGTACAAGGCCGGCGAGGTACGGCACGTCCTCGCCGACTCCGGTGCTGTTGCGCTGGTCTGCGCGGCGGGCGCCTGGGCGGCGTACCTGGGGGAGGCGGCGCGGGGGAGCGCCGCCCGCGCCGTGCTGACCACCAACGACCGCGACTTCCAAACCCGCAACGACCCCCGCATCTTCCCGCCCCCGGCCAAGGCTCCTGCCCCGGCTCCGACCCTGCTCCCGGCCCCGGCTTCCGGTCCCGCTCCCGCTCCGGGTCCCGCCCTGGTGCCCCCAGCCGTCAATGGCTCCGTCGCCGATCTGGCCGACGTGGCCCGACAGGGCCATCCCGCCCCCGCCGTCCCCGAAGCCGCAGCCCGCGACACCGCCCTGATCAGCTACACCTCCGGCACCAGCGGCACGCCCAAAGGCGCCCTCAATCCGCACGGCGCGCTCACCCACAACGCCGCCCGCCAGGTCGCCGGCCACCCCATAGCCGAGGGCGCCGGCTACTTCGCGCTGGCCCCGCTCTTCCACATCACCGGCATGGTCTGCGAGCTCACCGCCTGCTTCGTCAACGCCGGCACCCTCGCCCTCGCCCACCGCTTCGACCCGGGCGTGGTCCTGGACGCCTTCCTGGAACACCGCCCCGCCTACACCATCGGCCCGGCCACCGCCTTCATGGCCCTCGCCGCGCACCCCGCGGTCACCCGCGACCACTTCGCCTCGTTCCGGATCGTCTCCTCCGGCGGCGCCCCGCTGCCACCCGCCCTCGTCGAGCGGCTGCGCACCACCCTCGGCTGTGACCTGCGCAACGGCTACGGCCTCACCGAGTCCACCGGCGCCGTGTCCGCCGTCCCCGCCCACCTCGAAGCCCCCGTCGACCCCGCCTCCGGCACCCTCTCCGTCGGGGTCCCGGGCGCCGAGACTGTCGTACGCATCCTCGACGAGCGGGGCCGCGAGCTGCCGTTCGGCGAGACCGGCGAGATCGCGGTCCGCGGCCCCCAGGTGGTGCCGGGCTACTGGAAGCTGCCCGAGGACACCGCCAAGGCCTTCCCCGACGGTGAACTCCGCACCGGAGACGTCGGGTTCATGGACCGGGACGGCTGGCTGTACGTGGTCGACCGCAAGAAGGACATGATCAGCGCGTCCGGGTTCAAGGTCTGGCCGCGGGAGGTCGAGGACGTCCTCTACACCCACCCCGCGGTCCGCGAGGCCGCCGTGGTCGGGGTCCCGGATCCCTACCGCGGCGAGACCGTGAAGGCGTACGTCAGCCTGCGCCCGGGCGCCGCCGCCGAGCCCGCGGAACTCTCCGCGTACTGTGCCGAGCGGATCGCCGCCTACAAGTACCCGCGCGAGGTCGAGATCCTGGCTGTTCTTCCCAAGACGACCAGTGGCAAGATCCTGCGACGAGAACTGCGCGCACGCGGCTGAAAACAGCCGGAGAACCATACGAAGGGAACGGCCATGGCTGCCAGGACCACGCCACCCGTGAGGAGCGGCGAGGAAGCGGACACTCCGGTACCGCAGCGGCTGCTCGCCGTGGCCACCCGTCTGTTCGCGGAGCGCGGGTACGACCGCACCTCCGTCCAGGAGATCGTGGAGGCGGCCGGGGTCACCAAGGGCGCGCTGTACCACTACTTCGGGTCCAAGGACGATCTGCTGCACGAGGTGTACGCGCGCATGCTGCGGCTCCAGCAGCAGCGGCTGGACGCGGTGGCCGATTCCGATGCCCCGGTGGAGGACCGGCTGCGGGCAGCCGCCGCCGACGTGGTGGTGACCACCATCGAGAACCTCGACGACGCGATGATCTTCTTCCGGTCCATGCACCAGCTGAGCCCGGAGAAGTTCAAGCAGGTCCGGGCCGAGCGGCGGCGCTACCACGAGCGGTTCCGGGCGCTGATCGAAGAGGGTCAGCAGTCCGGGGTGTTCTCCACCGCGACCCCGGCCGACCTGGTGGTGGACTACCACTTCGGGTCCGTCCACCACCTGTCCACCTGGTACCGCACGGACGGACCGCTCACCCCGCAACAGGTCGCCGACCACCTCGCCGACCTGCTCCTGCGCGCGCTGCGCCCCTGACGGGGGGCGCGGGGAAGAGGCCGGGGCCGGGCAGCGGCCCGGCCCCGCCCGCCCGCCGGAGGCTACTGGTACTGCTTCAGTTCCCGCCGTGCCAGCGACCGCTGGTGCACCTCGTCCGGCCCGTCCGCCAGCCGCAGTGTCCGCGCCGCCGCCCACAGCTCGGCCAGCGGGAAGTCCTGGCTGACCCCGCCCGCGCCGTGCAGCTGCACCGCGTCGTCGAGGATCCGTACCACCGCCCGCGGTGTCGCGATCTTGATCGCCTGGATCTCGGTGTGCGCCCCGCGGTTGCCCACCGTGTCCATCAGCCATGCCGTCTTCAGCACCAGCAGCCGCAGCTGCTCGACGGTCACCCGGGCGTCCGCGATCCAGTTCTGTACGACGCCCTGCGCGGCGAGCGGCCTGCCGAAGGCGGTACGCCCCACCGCGCGCCGGCACATCAGCTCGATCGCCCGCTCCGCCATCCCGATCAGCCGCATGCAGTGGTGGATCCGGCCCGGCCCGAGCCGCGCCTGGGCGATGGCGAACCCGGAGCCCTCCTCGCCGATCAGGTTGGCGGCCGGCACCCGTACGCCGTCGAAGACCACCTCGGCGTGGCCGCCGTGGTCGTGGTCCTCGTACCCGTACACGGTCATCGCCCGCCGCACCTCCACCCCCGGGGTGTCGCGCGGCACCAGGATCATCGACTGCTGACGGCGCGGGTCCGCGCCCTCCGGGTCGGTCTTGCCCATCACGATGAAGATCTTGCAGTCCGGGTTCATCGCCCCGGAGATGAACCATTTCCGGCCGGTCACCACATACTCCGACCCGTCCGCCGACCGCTCGATCCGGGTCTCGATGTTCGTCGCGTCCGAGGAGGCCACCTCGGGTTCGGTCATCGCGAACGCCGACCGGATCTCGGCCGCCAGCAGCGGCTCCAGCCACTGCTTCTTCTGCTCCTCGCTCGCGAACTGGGCGAGCAGCTCCATGTTCCCGGTGTCCGGGGCGGCGCAGTTGACCGCCATCGGCGCCAGGTGCGGGCTGCGGCCGGTGATCTCCGCCAGCGGGGCGTACTGGAGGTTGGTCAGCCCGGCGCCGTGCTCGGAATCCGGAAGGAAGAGGTTCCACAGCCCGCGCCGACGGGCCTCGGCCCGCAGCTCCCCGAAGACCGCCGGGGTGTCCCAGGGCGAGGCGAGGGCAGCCCGCTGCTCGGCGGCGACGGCCTCCGCCGGGTAGACGTGCTCCTCCATGAACGCGAGCAGCCGCTCGCGGAGTTCCTCGGTCCGGGTGTCGAATGCGAAGTCCATGCTGATCGGCTCCTCAGCCTTCCTGGAGGGTGGTCAGGCCGTGTTCGATGAAGACCGGGACCAGCTCGCCGATCCGGTCGAAGCCCGCGCCGACGGTCTGGCCGAGCGTGTAGCGGTAGTGGATGCCTTCGAGGATCACCGCGAGCTTGAACCAGGCGAAGGCCGTGTACCAGGCGATCGCCCCGGTGTCCCGGCCCGACCGGGCGGCGTACCGCTCGATCAGCTCGGCCGGCGCCGGATGCCCCGGCGCGCTGCTGGTCGTACTGACCGGGGACTCGGTCAGGCCGAGGTCCGAGCTGTACATCACCAGCAGGCCGAGGTCGGTGAGCGGATCGCCGAGGGTGGACATCTCCCAGTCGAGCACCGCGCGGATCCGGTCGTCCGTGCCACCGATCAGGACGTTGTCGAGGCGGAAGTCGCCGTGCACCACCGTCGGGGCGGGGGAGGTGGGCAGGGCCCGGCCCAGCGCGCCGTGCAGCTCGTCGATCCCGGGCAGGTCCCGGTTGCGGGAGGCGTCCAACTGCTTGCCCCAGCGGCGCAGCTGCCGGTCGAGGAAGCCCTCCGGCCGGCCGAAGTCAGCGAGGCCCACCGCCGCCGGGTCCACCGCGTGCAGGTCGACCAGGGTGTCGACCAGGTGGAGTACGGCCTGCCGGGTCCGCTCCGGACCGAGTGCGGCCAGCTGCGCGGCCGTCCGGTACGGCACCCCGTCCACGTACTCCATCACGTAGAACGGCGCCCCCAGCACCTCCTCGTCCTCGCACAGCAGCACCGGCTCGGGTACCGGTACCGCGGTGCCGTGCAGGGCTGCGATCACCCGGTGCTCGCGCCGCATGTCGTGGGCGGTGGCCAGCACATGGCCGAGCGGGGGCCGGCGCACCACCCACCGTCCGGTGCCGTCGGTGACCGCGTACGTCAGGTTCGACCGGCCCCCTTCGATGAGCCGGCCGGTCAGCGCCCCGGCCACGAGCCCGGGCCGGGCGCGGTCCAGATGGCCGCGCAGCCGCTCGAGGTCGAGGCCCCGCGGGTCGGGGCCGGGATCGGCAGAGCTCATGGTGCGCACCTCCATACGGAGCCGATGCTGTCGGCCCCCATCATGCCGACCAGTCGGTATGCCGTCCAGAGCCCACCCCGAAATGAGGCCCCGGCCGGGCGGGGCCCCGCCGCGGGCCCCGTCATCCGCCCCGGACGCCGTCAGGCATGGCAAGCCACTGGCACGCCCCCGTTCATCACCGTCATGTCGCGCAGTACCGCCACGATGTCCAGGGGTGCCCCCGCCGGCTCTCCCTCCTGCTCGGAGTACGCCCGGTGCAGGTTCGCCACCAGCCGTTCGCTCTCCCGCCAGGCCGCGAACTCGCCCAGGTCCGCACCCCTGGCCGTCTCCAGCGGGCTCTGCCCCTTCGACCGGCCCTCCCGGGCCAGCTCGTCCACGTACCGCAGATAGCGTTCCGTGGCCTCGTACGCCGACGGATCCGTCAGCGGGCCGTGCCCCGGTACGACGGTCTGGGCGTCCAGCGAGCGCAGCAGCTCCAGCGCCCGCAGCGACCCCGCCAGCGAGCCCATGGCCAGGAACGGGGTGCCCTCGGCGAAGACCAGGTCCCCGGTGAAGACGACCTGCTGCTGCGGCAGCCACACCACCGAGTCCCCGGTGGTGTGCGCGACGCCGGGGTGGATCACCCGGACCTCGGTCTCGCCCACGTGCAGGGTCATCCGGTCGCTGTACGTCAGGGTGGGCGGGGTGATCTCGATGGCGCCGAAGTCGGTCGTGGGCCAGATCATCTCCAGCTGGTGCCCGGCGGCGAGCTGCTCGGCGCGCGCGTTCTCGTGGCCGAGGACCAGTGCCTCGGGGGTGAACACGCCGTTGCCGTACGTGTGGTCGCCGTGGTGGTGGGTGTTCACCACGATGCGCGGCAGCGGGGCCCCGGCCGCCGACACCGCATCGCGCAGCGCCAGTGCCCGGCGCTCGGTGGCGGCGGTGTCGACGAGCAGGGTCCGGCCCCCGTCGGAGACGAAGCCCGCGTTGTTCAGGCACCAGCCGCCGTCCGGCTGGATATAGGCGTGCACGCCGGCTGCGGGCCGGACGAGGTAGGGCTTGTCGGCGGTCATCTGCGCTCTCCCCGGGTCGCGTTGACAGACGCATGCATCCTGTCAGCCGACGGGCAACCAGGGGAGTGGGGGTCAGTGGTCGTCGTAGTGGCCCTGGTGCTCGGCGTGCCGGTGGCCGTCGTGCAGGTAGTCCAGGTGGTCCCCGTGCGGGACGGCCTGATGGCCGCAGTCGCTGCCGTGGGCATGCTCGTGGCCCTCGTGGGTGACATGCCCGCCGGGTTCGCACTCGTCCCAGTGCCCCTCGTGCTGCCGGTGCAGGTGGCCGTCGTGGGAGTAGTCGACGTGGTCTCCGTGGGTGACCTCGGTATGCCCGCAGCCGGGACCGTGCGCGTGCTCGTGCGTGGAGTGTTCCTGGTGCATGGTCGTCATGGTTCCGAGGCTAGTGAGATCGTTACGATATCGCCCGTTTTGACGCCATGCCGCGCCCAACTTCAGATGATCACGGCGAGCGCGAACACTGCCAGTGCCACCGTGCACAGCGTGGCCGCCAGGGCCCTGCGCGGGGCCAGCCCGGCCGTCCGCGACGCCGCCAGTTCCCGGATCCGCCGATGGGCCAGCCCCGTGAAGACCAGCCACACCAGCACGATGAAGGCCGTGCCGGCGATCTCCACGCCCGAGCCGGTCCCGCGCAGCGCCTGCCGCACCGCGAGCACGGCGGTGACCGTGCAGGTCAGCGTCGTACGCCGCCACGCCAGCCGGGTGCGTTCGGGCTGGAGCCCGGGATCCCGGCCCCCGTCGGCCCCTGCCGCGCCCGCGGCCCCGGCGGCCCCGGCGCTGCTCACGGGCTCTTCGTCCAGCCCATCAGCACCACCACGATCATCGCCACGGCGACCAGCGCCACCCCCAGGCTGAGCAGCACCGGGAACCGCGACACCGGCAGATCCTCGCCGCGCCGCATCGCCCGCTCGCACTGCACCCAGTGGTTCACCGCCCGCAAGGCGCAGGCCATACCCACCACCAGCAGGGCCACCGCGATCCCGACCCGGACGCCCCACCGCAGGTCCGGCAGGAACTGGTCCACCGCGAACCCGCCGCCCACCAGGGCCAGCGCGGTCCGGACCCAGGCCAGGAAGGTTCGTTCATTGGCCAGCGAAAACCGGTAGTCGGGCGTCTCGCCCTCGTCCCGGACCCGCTGCGGTGCGAACCAGAGGCGCACGTCTTTGACGAAGTCGATCACACAGGCAATCTACGCACGGCGGCGGAACTCCTGCAGCCGCCGGTAGGCCTCCAGCCCGTCCGGCACCCACGACCAGCCGCCGCCCTCCTCGACCCGCCGCTCCAGTTCCTCCTCCGGCAGGAAGGTGTGCCAGGCCACCTCGGACACCTGGGGCCGAACGTCAGCCGCCGCGCACCGCACCTCGTGCACATACGACCACCACGCCCCGCCCGGCCCCTCGTACAGGAACTTGAACAGCGGCTCCGGCTCCGGCAGCCCGGTCACCCCCAGTTCCTCCCCGGCCTCCCGCAGCGCGGCCTCGGCATAGCCCTCGCCGGCGCCCAGGACCCCGCCCACGAACATGTCGTAATACGACGGGAAGACCAGCTTCGAGTCGGTCCGGCGGTGCACGAACACCCGTCCCCGCTCGTCCCGGGCCAGCACGAACACACAGCGGTGGATCAGCCCCTCCGCATAGACCTCGGCCCGTCGGGCCTGCCCGACCACGCGGTCCTCGCGGTCCACCACGTCCAGTACCTCATCGGCTGCGCTCACGGATTCATCCAAGCAGGACTGTTGACGGGTTACCGCCGCGTAGCCAGGATCTGCGCATGACGTACGACGCAGACGTGATCGTGATCGGGGCCGGGCTCGCGGGTCTGGCAGCCACCGCCGAGCTCGTCGACGCGGGCCGCAAGGTCATCCTGCTCGACCAGGAGCCCGAGCAGTCCCTCGGCGGGCAGGCCCACTGGTCCTTCGGCGGGCTGTTCTTCGTGGACTCCCCCGAACAGCGCCGGCTGCGGATCAAGGACAGCCCGGACCTGGCCCTGCAGGACTGGCTGGGCACGGCGGGTTTCGACCGGCCGGAGGACGCCTGGCCGCGCCGCTGGGCCGAGGCGTACGTCGACTTCGCGGCGGGGGAGAAGCGGTCCTGGCTGCACGCCCAGGGGGTGCGCTTCTTCCCGGTGGTCGGCTGGGCCGAGCGCGGCGGCTACGACGCCACCGGGCACGGCAACTCCGTCCCCCGCTTCCACATCACCTGGGGCACCGGGCCCGGCCTGGTCGAACCCTTCGAGCGGCGGATCAGGGCCGGCGTGGCCCGGGGCCTGGTCCAGCTGAAGTTCCGGCACCGGGTCACTGGACTGGACCGCACGGCGGGCGCGGTGGACACGGTCACCGGGGAGGTCCTGGCGCCCTCGGACGCCGTACGGGGCACTGCCAGCAGCCGCGAGACCACCGGCGCGTTCTCGCTGCGCGCCCAGGCGGTGATCGTGACCTCCGGCGGTATCGGCGGCAACCACGACCTGGTCCGGGCCCAGTGGCCGGCCCGGCTCGGCACCCCGCCCGCCCGGATGCTGTCCGGGGTCCCGGCGCATGTGGACGGCCTGATGCTCGGCATCACGGAGCAGGCGGGTGCCAGCCACATCAACAAGGACCGGATGTGGCACTACACCGAGGGCATCGAGAACTGGGACCCGATCTGGTCCCGGCACGGCATCCGCATCCTCCCCGGCCCGTCCTCTCTCTGGCTGGACGCCACCGGCCGACGCCTCCCGGTGCCGCTCTTCCCGGGCTTCGACACCCTGGGCACCCTCGACCACATCATGAAGACCGGCTACGACCACACCTGGTTCGTGCTCAACCAGCGGATCATCGGCAAGGAGTTCGGGCTGTCCGGCTCCGAGCAGAACCCGGACCTCACCGGCAAGTCCGTACGGCAGGTGATCGACCGTGCCCGGCAGGCGGTCCCCGGCCCGGTCCAGGCGTTCATGGACCGCGGCGCCGATTTCATCGTGGAGCGCGAGCTGCCGGCGCTGGTGCGGAGGATGAACGAGCTGACGAAGGAGGACCTGATCGACGAGTCGGCCCTCCGGCGCGAGATCACCGCCCGGGACCGGGAGATCGCCAACCCGTTCGCCAAGGACCTCCAGGTGACGGCCATCCACGGAGCCCGCAGGTACCTCGGCGACAGGCTGATCCGGACCGCCGCACCGCACCGGATCCTCGACCCCAAGGCCGGCCCGCTGATCGCGGTCCGGCTCTCCATCCTCACGCGCAAGTCCCTGGGCGGCCTGGAGACCGACCTGTACTCGCGGGTACTGACCCCGGCCGGCGATCCGCTGCCCGGCGTCTACGCGGCCGGCGAGGCGGCGGGCTTCGGCGGCGGCGGAGTCCACGGCTACCGCGCCCTGGAGGGCACCTTCCTGGGCGGCTGCATCTTCTCAGGCCGCACAGCCGGCCGCGCAGCAGCCACAGCCACCGCTTAGGCCCAGCCCCTGCCGGGGCGGGGGTTCGGGGGCGAAGCCTCCCGGCGCAGGTGCGGGGCGGAGCCCGCGCATCCCCACGGGGGCTTGCATCCCAGCCCCCCCCCGGAACGGGGGGCGGTGTCGGGCGGAGCCCGAACGCTCCCGCGGGCGCGGGGCTTGTGCACCCCAGCCCCCCGGCACGGGGGCGGTGCCGGGCGGAGCCCGCACACCCCCACGGGGTCCGGGGCGGAGCCCCGGTTTCGGGAAGGGGCGGGGTGGGGAAAGGCCTGCGCAGCGGCCCCGGCCCCGTCAGGCCGGGTCGGCCGCAGCCCCCACCACCCGCACCACACGGAACCGCTCCGTCACCACCCACGTGTCATCGTCGACGGTGTACGAGGGATCCCCGAGCACCGCCCGCGACTCCGCCCCCTGCCAGAACTCCTCGTGCGAGGCACGCCATTCGGCCACGGACGCGTATCCCTCGCCCTCGTCCCGCGCATGTGTCAGGTCCACCTCCGCCAGCCGGACCACCCGCACCTCGGTGATCTCCAGGACGGCCACCGGCCGCTCCGCCGAGTCCACCAGCACGTGCCGTTCCCCGACCACCGGCAGCGGCTCCCGCTCGGCCTCGTAGCCGGCCAACAGCCCGGTCGTCGTGGTCTTCAGGCCGGTCAGGACCGCATCGACGAGCCGGTCGCGCAGCGGTCCGGGGAAGCCCAGCAGATACGGCGGAAGATCATCGTCCGAGGTCATGCGCCCCAGCGTAATCCGCCCCGCACCGACCCCACACCCACCGCGCGAACCGACACAACCAACCCAACTTAACCACGAATTGCACCAGTTGAAACGCGCCACCCAGAAGTCCGGACCTTGACGCGGAGCTGTACCTACCGCTTTGCTGTCCGTGATCATTCAACATCACGCCCGACCGAAGCTCGCGTCCTGGAGGGATAGCCGCGGATGTCCCCGCCTCCGCCACCTCTCGGCCGCTCCCGCAAGCGGGACGCCCAGCTCTTCGATCCGGCCCTCTGCGACACCGAACTCGTCGACGTCCGCGCCCGGTTCACCCAGGGCCGCTGGTCCAGCGCCCGCGCCCTGCTCGCCGCGACCGGCGACGACTGGGACCGCCGCGGCCACCGCCTGGTCGTCCTCGCCCAGACCCCGGCCGCCGGAGCCTGGGCCGGCGAATGGCTGCTCGCCGAACCCGAGAGCGCCGACGCCCTCACCCTGCACGCCGGCGCAGCCGTCTTCGCCGCCCTGCGCCGCAAGGGCACCCCGGAGGCGGCCGAAGAAGCCTGCCGCCGCGCCGCCGCCCTGCTTCCCGCCGACCCCACCCCCTGGCTCGGCCTCCTCATGCTCAGCCGCGCCTTCGGCAACGAGGAGGAGTTCACCCGGCACTTCGACCAGGTCCGGGCCCGCCACCGCGAGCACCACCACGCCCACCACCTGATGGTCGCCCGGCTCGCCGAGCGAGCCCCCGGAACCGGCCACGACCCGCTCCACGAGGTCTACGACTTCGCCGCCTGGGCCGCCGAGGAGTCCCCCGCCGACTCCCCGCTCGCCGTCCTCCCGGTCATCGCCCACGCCGAGCGCTACCGGGTCCTCGCCACCCAGCACGGCCACACCTTCGACAATGCCGCCCAGCACTGGTCCGGCCGCCGCGCCCGCCAGGTGCTGCGCGCCGCCTTCGACTGGTGGCTGGAATGGGAACGCGAGGACCACCCCCGCAACCGGGTCGACCTCAACTTCCTCGCGCACGCCAAGCTCTGCGAAGGCCGCCCCGCCGAGGCAGCCGCCCTCTTCCACCGGATCGGGCGGCACGCCACCCATGCCCCCTGGTCGTACCCCGACCTCGACCCCCACAAGGCCTTCCTCGCCGCGCGCAGTGCCGCGCTCGGCTCCGCCTGAACTTCTTGACCCCGGAAAGGACCACCCGCCATGGCGACGGGCAGATCCACCACGCTCAACCCCGCGGCCGAGATCCGCACCTACAAGGGCCAGGACCGGGCCCTGCGCGCGGACCGCCTCGGCACCGCCGGCCTGCTGCTCTCCGTCCTCGCCGCCAGCGCCCCCCTCCTGGTGGTGGCCGGCGTGATGCCCACCACCTTCGGCCTCATGGAGATCGCGGGACAGCCGCTGCTGTTCGTCATCCTCGGCATCGTCCTCGCCCTCTTCGCCATCGGCTACGCCGAGATGAGCCGGCACGTCCACAACGCCGGCGCCCTCTACGCGTACATCGCCCGCGGCCTCGGACCCACCGCCGGCGTCGGCGCCTCCCTCGTCGCCCTGGTCGCGTACAGCGCCATGCAGGTCGCCGTCTACGGCATCCTCGGCTTCGAGATCTCCGGCCTGTTCGCCACCTACCTGGAGATCGAACTCGCCTGGTGGATCCCCGCCCTGCTCGCGGTCGCCGCCACCGGCGCCCTCGGCTGGCTCAAGATCGACCTGAACGCCAAGGTGCTCGGCGTCCTCCTCCTGATCGAGTGCGGCCTCGTCCTCGTCTTCGACATCGCCGCCCTCGCCGAACCCGGCAGGGAAGGCCTCTCCCTGCACGCCTTCAACCCGGAGACCCTCGGCGGAGCCGGCCTCGGCACCGCCCTCTGCTTCTGCATCGCCGCCTTCGTCGGCTTCGAGCAGTCCCCGGTGTACGCCGAGGAGACCAGCAAGCCGCACATCGTCGTCTCCCGGGTCATGTTCCTCGCCATCGGCTTCGTCGCCCTCTTCTTCGCCTTCAGCGCCTGGGCGATCACCGTCGCCACCGGCCCCTCCGAGGTCGTCAAGACCTCCGCGGAGAGCGGCCCCGGCCTCCTCTTCTTCCTCACCGAGGCCCGGCTCGGCAGCACCTTCACCGACGTCCTGCACGTGCTCTTCGTCACCGGCATGTTCGCGGCCATGCTCAGCTTCCACAACGTGGTCGCCCGCTACGCCTTCGCGATGGGCCGCGAGGGCCTGCTCCCGGCCGCCTTCGGCCGTACCAACACCGGCACCGGCGCCCCCGCCACCGGCTCCCTCCTGCAGACCGGCGTGGCCACCCTCGTCGTCCTCGCCTTCGCCCTCACCGACGACAAGCCGACCGGCGACCCCACCGCGCCCGTCCTGCACCTCTTCACCTGGATGGGCAGCGTCGGCGCCCTCGGTGTGACGCTGCTCATGGCCGCCGCCTCGTTCGCCGTGATCGCCTTCTTCGTCCGCCGGGGCACCGCCGGCGCCCAGATCTGGCGGCTCACCGCCGCCGGCACCGCGGGCGTCGCCCTGCTCGGCATCGCCGGCTACACGGTCAAGGACTTCGGCGTCCTGGTCGGCGCCGCCGAGGGCTCCGCGCTCAGCTGGGCACTGCCCGGAATCATCGCCGCCGCCGTGCTCATCGGCCTCGGCTACGGCCTGGTCCTGCGCGCCAAGCGCCCCGAGACCCACGCCCGGATCGGCCTGGGCAACGAAGCCTTCCGGCTCGACCAGGCGGCCGAGGCCACGCTCCGCGAGTGACCTTGCTCCCAGGCCTCACCGACGCCCCCGGCACCCCTTTCGAAGGGTTCCGGGGGCGTTCGCATTCGAAGGGGGAGCGAAGCCCGGTTTTGGCACCCACAGCCATGCGTGGTCTCCTGGGGCGATAAAACCCCCCAGCACATGGGCACGAACACCGGAACGCGGCACAGGGGACACCACCCAAATCCCCTGCGCGTGCCCCCCGGGCCTGCCTGTCCCACCCACGAAGGCGAAGTCATACATGAGTGACCGCACCCTGACGAAGGCCTCCCCGGCCGCCTCGGACCCGTCGACGTCCAGGCATGTCGACGCCGGCGACGAGGGCTACAGCAAGGACCTGAAGTCCCGCCACATCAACATGATCGCGATCGGCGGGGCGATAGGCACCGGCCTGTTCCTCGGCGCGGGCGGCCGGCTGGCCGACGCCGGACCGTCCCTGGCGATCGCCTACGCGGTGTGCGGCATCTTCGCCTTCTTCGTTGTACGGGCCCTGGGTGAGCTGGTCCTCTACCGTCCGTCCTCCGGCGCCTTCGTCTCCTACGCCCGCGAGTTCATGGGCGAGAAGGGCGCCTACACGGCCGGCTGGCTGTACTTCCTGAACTGGTCCACCACCACGGTGGCCGACATCACGGCCGCTGCGGTCTTCGCCCAGTACTGGTCCGCGTTCAGTGACATCCCGCAGTGGATCCTCGCCCTGATCGCCCTGACCATCGTGCTCACCGCCAACCTGATCTCGGTGAAGTACTTCGGCGAGATGGAGTTCTGGTTCTCCATCGTCAAGGTCGGCGCCTTGGTCCTCTTCATGCTGATCGGCATCTACCTGGTGGCCACCAGCCACAAGATCGGCGACCACACCCCGGGGCTGTCCACCATCACGGACAACGGCGGCATCTTCCCGGCCGGAATGCTGCCCATGCTCCTGGTGATCCAGGGCGTGGTCTTCGCCTACGCCTCCGTCGAGCTGTGCGGCGTCGCGGCCGGCGAGACCGAGAACCCCGAGAAGATCATGCCGAAGGCGATCAACTCGATCATGTGGCGGGTCGGCGTCTTCTACGTCGGCTCGGTCGTCCTGCTCGCCCTGCTCCTCCCCTACACCGCGTACGGCGCCAAGCAGAGCCCGTTCGTCACGGTCTTCGAGCACCTCGGCATCCCCGGCGCGGCCGGAATCATGAACCTGGTCGTGCTGACCGCCGCCCTCTCCTCGCTCAACTCGGGCCTCTACTCCACCGGCCGCATCCTGCGGTCCATGGCGATGACCGGCTCTGCGCCGAAGTTCACCGCCCGTATGAACAAGGGCAAGGTCCCCTACGGCGGCGTCCTCTTCACCGCCGCCTTCGGCATCGGTGGCGTGGTCCTCAACAAGTTCATGCCCGGCGAGGCCTTCGAGATCGTCCTCAACCTCGCCTCCCTGGGCATCCTCGGCACCTGGGGCATGGTCATGCTCTGTTCGCTGTTCTTCTGGCGCCGCGCCAAGGCCGGCCTGGTCGAGCGGCCCTCCTACCGGCTGCCCTGGGCCCCGTACACGCAGATCGTGACCCTGGTCTTCCTGGCCACCGTCCTGGTGCTGATGTGGAGCGACGGCGGCGTCGGCCGCTGGACGGTCTGCCTGGTCCCGCTGATCGGCGCGGCCCTGGTCGTCGGCTGGTACTGCATCCGCAAGCGCGTGGCCCGCATCGCCGCCGCCCGCGGCTGACGCACCCGGACACGCTCCACCTCAGGGGGCCCCACCCGGGGCCCCCTGAGTCGTACCGCGGTCTACCGTGCAGACAACGAAGAAGGACCCCGCCGAAGCGGGGTCCTTCTCTTTTTGTGTCCGAGGGGGGACTTGAACCCCCACGCCCGATAAAGGGCACTAGCACCTCAAGCTAGCGCGTCTGCCATTCCGCCACCCGGACAAGGTGTCTGTCTCGCGTCCCTCGCGGGCCGTTCCGACGAAGAGAACATTACCAGGGATTCGGAGTGCCCCGATCACCTGCCGGTCGGCGGGGAACCCCCTTGGGGAGCGGCAGCCGGAGCGGGAGGATGTGGGAGGTACATCCGATCAGTGGGAGGAAGCAGCGTGAGCGAGTCGAGCGCGGGCAGGACCGTCTCCGGCGAGGACGAGGTCGTCGATCTCTGCCGGGATCTCATCCGGATCGACACCAGCAACTACGGCGACCACTCGGGCCCCGGCGAACGCAAGGCCGCCGAGTGGGTGGCCGAGAAGCTTGCCGAGGTGGGCCTGGAACCGCAGATCTTCGAGTCGCACAAGGGCCGCGCCTCGACGGTGGCCCGGATCGAGGGCGAAGACCCCTCCCGCCCGGCCCTGCTGATCCACGGACACACGGACGTGGTTCCGGCCAACGCGGCCGACTGGACGTACGACCCCTTCGCGGGCGAGATCGCCGACGGCTGCGTGTGGGGCCGTGGCGCGGTCGACATGAAGGACATGGACGCGATGACCCTGGCTGTCGTGCGCGACCGGCTGCGCAGCGGTCGCAAGCCGCCCCGCGACATCGTGTTGGCCTTCCTCGCCGACGAGGAGGCCGGCGGTATCTACGGAGCCCGCCATCTGGTCGACAAGCACCCGGATCTCTTCGAGGGTGTCACCGAGGCCATCGGCGAGGTCGGCGGCTTCTCCTTCACCGTGAACGAGAACCTGCGGCTCTACCTGATCGAGACCGCCCAGAAGGGCATGCACTGGATGCGGCTCACCGTGGACGGCACGGCCGGCCACGGCTCCATGACCAACAACGACAACGCGATCACGGAGCTGTGCGAGGCGGTGGGCCGGCTGGGCCGGCACAAGTTCCCGGTCCGGGTCACCAAGACCGTACGGTCCTTCCTGGACGAGCTCTCGGATGCGCTCGGCACCCCGCTGGACCCGGAGGACATGGACGCCACCCTGGCGAAGCTGGGCGGTATCGCGAAGATTATCGGGGCCACCCTGCGGAACACCGCCCAGCCGACCATGCTGGGCGCCGGCTACAAGGTGAACGTGATCCCGGGGCAGGCGGTGGCGCATGTGGACGGCCGCTTCCTGCCGGGCTACGAGGACGAGTTCCTCGCCGACCTCGACCGGATCCTGGGCCCGCGGATCAAGCGCGAGGACGTCCACGGGGACGGGGCGTTGGAGACGGACTTCGACGGGCGTCTGGTCGATGCCATGCAGGGTGCCCTGAAGGCCGAGGACCCCATTGCGCGGGCGGTCCCCTACATGCTCTCGGGCGGCACGGACGCCAAGTCCTTCGACGACCTCGGCATCCGCTGCTTCGGGTTCGCCCCGCTCCAGCTGCCGCCCGAGCTGGACTTCGCCGGGATGTTCCACGGGGTGGACGAGCGGGTGCCGGTGGACGGTCTGAAGTTCGGAGTCCGGGTGCTGGACCGGTTCATCGACAACTGCTGAAACGTCTCTGGCCGCCGGGGGAATCGGGAGGGTGTGCGTATCTCACTGAGAAGAGTGAATGGGCTCATACGCTCGTAGCCCCGGTGGGAACTCCTCGTTACAGGTGGTGCGGTCCGCGGCTGGGACCGCATTGCCTACTAGGAGGAATGATGATCAAGAAGGTTGTCGCTGCTGCGGCTGCCACCGGTGGCCTGGTTCTCGCGGGTGCGGGCATGGCTGTCGCCGACGCCGGCGCGCAGGGTGCCGCTATCGGCTCCCCCGGTGTCCTGTCGGGCAACGTCGTCCAGGTCCCGATCCACATCCCGGTGAACGTGTGCGGTAACACGGTCAACATCATCGGCCTGCTGAACCCGGCCTTCGGCAACACCTGCGTCAACGCCTGAGTCTGAGCCTGAGGCTGACTGACGTCGGAAGTACCGGGCCCCGGGGCGCATTCCAGCGCTCCGGGGCCGCTGGGTTTTCATTCAAGGAACAGCAGGGGGACGAGTGCAGAAGCGACAGGCCGCGCATGCGGCCACGACCGCGACCGCGACCACGACTGTGACCGCGACCGCGAAGAAAACGCTCACCATCGTGGCGGCAGCCGGCGGGATGCTCGCGCTGGGTGGGGGTTACGCGCAGGCGGACGCCGGAGCGACGGGCCGGGCCGTGAACTCCCCGGGCGTACTCTCCGGGAACACCGTGCAGGCGCCCGTGCATGCGCCGGTGAACGTCTGTGGCAACACCGTGACGGTGGTGGGCGGCCTGAACCCGGCGTTCGGCAACCACTGCGCGAACGGCCAAGCCAAGCCAAAGCCGAAGCCGAGGCCGGGCCACCCCGGCAACCCGGACCACCCCGGCGGGCCGGGCGGCCCTGGCCACCCGGGCGGTCCTGGCTGGCCGGGTGGTCCGGGTGGTCCCGGCGGTCCCGGCTGGCCGGGTGGTCCGGGCGGGCCCGGCGGTCCCGGCGGACCGGACGAGCCGTGCGAGCCGGGTAACCCCGGCAACCCGGGTGGTCCGGGCAACCCCGGTGGCCCGGGGAACCCCGGCGGTCCGGGCAATCCGGGTGGTCCGGGCAACCCCGGTAACCCCGGTGGTCCCGGTAACCCGGGTGGTCCGGGGAACCCCGGTGGTCCCGGCAATCCGGGCAACCCGGGTGGTCCTGGGAACCCGGGTGGTCCCGGCAACCCGGGCAACCCCGGTGGGCCTGGCAACCCGGGGAACCCCGGTACCCCGGGCAACCCCGGTGGTCCCGGTAACCCGGGTGGTCCGGGCAACCCCGGTACCCCGGGGAACCCGGGCGGTCCTGGAAACCCGGGGAACCCGGGCAACCCCGGTGCCCCGGGCAACCCCGGTGCCCCGGGCAACCCCGGCGGTCCCGGTACCCCGGGCAACCCCGGTGGGAGGCTTGCGGAGACCGGGGCCGGGGCGCTCAGTGCCGGGGTGCCGCTCGCCGGCGGGCTGCTGCTGGCCGGCGCCGTGCTCTACCGGCGCGCCCGCACCGCCGCCTGACGGCACCGCACCGCACCACACCGCCGCCCGCGGCGGAGCCGCACCGCACCGCCGCCCGCGGCGGAACCGCGGGCCCCGGACGCATCCGGGGCCCGCGTCACCACGTGGCGCGGACCTGACGGATGATCCGCCGTCGCAACCGCACCCTGCGGCTGCCGTCCCGGAACAGTGTCAGCCGGTCCAGTTCCCAGTGCCCGTACTCTGCGTGGTCGGTCAGTAGCCGCGTCGCCTCCTTGCGGGAGACGCCTCGCGGCACGTACACGTCGACAAATTCGTATTCCGGCATCGCATCTATTGTGCGGGCAGTGGCCCGGTACGGATAGCGTCTGCACTATGTCTGATGCCGCTCTGCCCACCGTTGCCGAGGTACGCGCCGCCGCCGAGGCGGTCAAAGCCGCGCTGGACCGTCACCTCGCGGCGGTCGAGCGCAGGTCAGGCGACGAGGACCCGGAGGTCTACGTCGCGTTCAACGAACTCGCCGCCGCGGCCGAGGAGTACGACGAGCTGCTCTACGAACGCTACGACGAGGTCACCCCGTTCGAGATCCCGGCCACCGAGGACGGAGTCCCGTACAGCGGCCCGGCCGAGCCGGCCGCCTTCAGCGTGCTGATCCGCCGCGACTACGCAGTGGCCGAGCCGCAGCGGCTGGTCGCCCAGGCGGAGCGGGTCGCCGCACACGACAAGGACGCCGACCTCGTCGAGGGCGCCGGGACGGCGGGTGCGCTCGGAGTGCTCTTCGGGGAGTACGAGCCGGACGAGATCGCCTCCCGCTACAAGGAGTTCGGGCTGGAGGAGGGCGACTCCACGCTGTGGATCACGGCCGGCGGGGTAGTCCCCGAACCCGGCGAGTGGCTCGGTGCGCCCTTCGACCACGCCGATCCGGAGCACGTGCTGCACCGCTTCGACGTCAGTTCCGTCTTCGACGACGAGCTCGACGACGAGGAGGACGAGGAACTCGAACCCCACCGCTGACAGCGGCCGTTCGCGGGCCGGGGACCCACGGAACCGCCGTCGGTTCCCGGCCCGCGAACGGGAAGCAGATCATTCCGCGGGCGCCGCCGAGGCGACCAGCGTGCGCAGCAGCCCGGTCAGCCGGGTGGTGCGCGGCTTCGGCCGGACCTCCGCCACCGCCTTCGGCAGCGCCTGGTCCACGCCGTGCACCACGGACAGGTGCCGTTCCGCCCGGCCGAAGGCCGTGTAGACCCAGTCCCGGGACAGCGCGTCCGCCGCATCGCCCGGCAGCACCACGACCACGGCCGGCCAGCGCGCGCCCGCCGCCTGGTGCGCGGTCACCGCCCAGCCGTGCCGGACCTCCGCCTCGACCCGGTCCTTCGGTACGGTGATCCGCCCGCCCGCGGGACCGCAGTCCAGGTGGAGCCCCTCGGCGTCGGCCGAGAGCACCCGGCCCGGGACCGCCCGGCCGGGGGCGGGGACGTGGACGATCCGGTCGTCCGGGTCGAAGCCGCCGAACCGGCCCGGCCCGGGGTTCAGGCGCTCCTTCAGGGCCGTGTTGAGGGCCCGGGTCCCGGCCGAGCCGCCGTGCCCGGGGGTGATCACCTGGACGCCGTCGGGCTGGATGCCGAAGGCCCGCGGCACGGACTCGGCCACCAGCTGCACCGTGCGGTGCACGGCCTCGCCCGCATCCCGCACCGGGACGATGACGACCTCCTTGCCCGGGGCGTCGACCTGGTTCAGCTCCCCGATGCCGATGCCCGAGACCAGCTCGCCCAGCGGACCGGGGTCCGGGGTCCGGGAGACCAGCTGAGGGCAGGCCCGGGCGGCGAGGAGATCCGCGAACACCCGGCCGGCGCCCGCCGATCCGAGCACCCCGGGGTCGCCGGACAGCACCAGCCGGGCACCGTCCGGCACCGACTCGACCAGTGCGGCCCCGCTCTCCACGTCCAGCTGGGGCGCGTCCAGCACGATCAACAGGTCCAGCTCCCACTGGCCGTCCGGGTCCCGCGCGGGACCCTCGGCCCCGGCCAGCAGACCGGCGACGGTCACCACCCCGGGCGCCGGGGTGTGGGCGGCGGCCCAGGCCCGCAGGCCGAGGTCACGGGCGGCGGCCAGCAGGGCGAGCGGTTCCGCGCGGGCGGCCTCGCCGCCGGTGTGGGTGACCAGGCCGTGTTCCGCTGCCGCGCGGATCAGCTCGGCGGCGGAGGGGCTGGGGGCGGCGGAGGCGGCTGCCTGCCAGGCGTCGGGGGTGGTGTCCGGGTGGCCGGTGCCGAAGGTGTTGATCAGCCGGGCCAGGCCGTCCGCCAGGCTCTCCTCCGCCAGGGCGCAGCCCTCCAGGCCCACCAGGATCCGGACCGGCTGCTCCTCGCCCTCCGCGGCGGGCTCGCCGACCGGCTCCTGGAACACCAGCACGGTCCCGTCGGCGATGGCCTGCTCCAGGGCGGCGGCCGGGTCGGGGACGGCGTACTGGGCCAGCGCGGACTGCAGGACCGGGGCGTCCAGCACGGTGTGGCCCTTGAGGGCGGCCTGGTCCAGCAGCCAGGCCACCAGGGCGGTGGTCCGGCGCTCGTCCCCGGGGCCGCACTCGGAGCCGAGCAGGGCGCGGGCGAAGCCGTCCGCCTGGGAGGGGCGGATGCCGGTGACGGCGAGCAGCTGCCAGGGGTCCTCGGCCAGCCGGTCGGCCGCGGTCTCGCCGAGCACCTCGGCGGCCCGGGTGGCCGCTGCCTCGGGGGCACCGGCCCGGGCGAGCAGCGTGCGGACCGCGGCGACGGTCTCAGGGGTGGGGCCGGCTGCCGGGCGCGGGGCCGGGGGAGAGGGAGGGGGAGGGGAGACGGGGGTCCGGCGGGGCACGGCCGGTGCCTCGTCGAAGTACACGGGTGCGGGCTTTTCGCCGCTCTCCACGGCGCGTACGGCGGCCAGCAGGTCGGCGGCCTTGCCGCTGAGGGCGGCGCCGGCCTCGATCGGAGCGGTCCGCTCCGCCTTGCGGCGGGCGATGCGGTCGCGCTCGACCTTCTGCGCGGCCAGCTCGGCCTCGGCCTCGCTCAACCCGGGCGCGGCTCCGCTGCCTGCGGCGCTTTCCCCCACCCCGCCCCTCCCCGAAACCGAGGGCTCCGCCCCCGGCCCCCCGCCCCGGGGCTCCGCCCCAGACTCCGGCGCGCTGGCCTCCGCGCCCGCGCCCCCGCTTTGGGGCTCTGCCCCGGATGCCGCCGCGCTGGGCTCCGCCGCCGGGCCCTCGTCCTGGGCCTCTGCCCCCGCGTCCCCGTCCCGGGGCTCCGGCCCGGACCCCGGCGTGCCGGGTTCCGCCCCCGGGTCCCCGTCCTGGGGCTCCGCCCCGGACCCCGCTGTGCTGGGCTCCGACCCCGCGCCCCCGCTCTGGGGCCCCGCCCCGGACTCCGGCGCGCCGGGCTCCGCGCCCGCGCCCCCGGGCTCCGCCCCAGATGTCGGCGCGCTGGGCTCCGCCCCGGCCCGCGTGCTGGGCTCCGACCCCGGGGCCCCGTCGTGGGGCTCTGGCCCGGGTGGTTTGGGGGACGGGGTGGGGGCCGGCTGGGCCGGGTCCGTGGTCACAGTGTGCTCCAGTCCTGGTCGGGGTAGCGGTGCACCGGGGCCGAAACGTCGTCCAGTGCCTGGCGGATCTCCTCCGGAAGGGTAAGCGGCTCCGCTGACAAAGCCTCGCTGAGCTGCGCCGATGTCCTGGCGCCCACGATCGGCGCGGCCACGCCCGGGCGGTCCCGGACCCATGCCAGGGCCACCTGGAGCGGGGTCACGGCCAGCCCGTGCGCGGCCGTCGCCACCGCGTCCACGATCCCGCTCGCCGTATCGTCCAGGTACGGCTCGACGAACGCGGCGAGGGTTTCCGACGCGGCGCGGGAGTCCGCCGGGACCCCGGAGCGGTACTTGCCGGTGAGGACCCCGCGGCCCAGCGGGGAGGACGGCAGCAGCGCCACGCCCAGGTCCAGCGCGGCCGGCAGCACCTCGCGCTCCACGCCCCGCTGCAGCAGGGAGTACTCCATCTGCGTCGAGGCGAGCCGGGTCCGCACCCCCGGCGCCGCCAGCTGCCAGGTCGCCGCCTTGGCCAGCTGCCAGCCGGAGAAGCCCGCCAGCCCGGCGTACCGGGCCCGGCCGCTGCTCACCGCCAGGTCGAGCGCCTGGAGGGTCTCCTCCAACGGGGTTCCCGGGTCGAAGGCGTGCACCTGCCAGAGGTCCACGTGGTCCGTGCCCAGCCGGGCCAGCGAATCGTCCAGCGCAGCCAGCAGGTGCCCGCGCGAGGCGTCGATCCGGCGGTCGGGGTCCCGTACCGAGCCCGCCTTGGTGGCGATCACCAGGTCCTGGCGCGGAACCAGCCCGCCGACCAGCTGCCCCAGCAGGTACTCCGCCTCCCCACCGCCGTACGCGTCGGCGGTGTCGACGAGCGTGCCGCCCGCCTCCCAGAAGGCCTTCAGCTGGTCGGCAGCGGCCTGGTCACCGGTGTCCCGTCCCCAGGTCAGCGTGCCGAGGCCGATCCGGGACACGCGCAGGCCGGTGCGGCCGAGATGCCTCTGCTCCATGAGCGCTGAGACTACTGGGGCACTGACGGACGGCACTCCGGCGCGCTACAGTCCCCGCAGACCTACGTTACTGATCGGTAAACCGGTAAGGGGACGACCTATGCGGCTCGGCATCAATCTCGGCTACTGGGGTGCGGGCATGGACGCCGACAACCTGGCCGTCGCCCGGGAGGCGGACCGCCTCGGCTACGACGTGTGCTGGGCCGCCGAGGCCTACGGCTCCGACGCGCCGACCGTGCTGGCCTGGGTCGCCGCCCAGACCGAGCGGATCGACGTCGGCTCCGCGATCATGCAGATCCCGGCCCGCCAGCCCGCCATGACCGCGATGACGGCCGCCACCCTCGACTCGCTCTCCGGCGGCCGGTTCCGGCTCGGCCTCGGCGTCTCCGGACCGCAGGTCTCCGAGGGCTGGTACGGCGTGAAGTTCGACAAGCCGCTGTCCCGCACCCGCGAGTACGTGGAGATCGTCCGCAAGGCGATGAGCCGCGAGCGCCTCACCCACGACGGCGAGCACTGGACCCTGCCGCTGCCCGGCGGCCCCGGCAAGCCGATCAAGCTGACCGTGCACCCGGAGCGCGAGCACATCCCGCTCTACATCGCCGCGATTGGCCCGAAGAACCTGGAGCAGACCGGCGAGATCGCCGACGGAGCCCTGCTGATCTTCCCGTCCGCCGCGCACCTCGAGGACACCGCGCTCCGGCACATCCGGGCCGGCCGGGAGAAGGCCGGGCTGACCCTGGACGGCTTCGACGTCTGCCCGACCGTGCCGCTCGCCGTCGGCGAGGACGTGACCGGCCTCGCCGACATGTTCCGCCCGTACACCGCCCTGTACGTCGGCGGCATGGGCAGCCGGAAGCAGAACTTCTACAACCAGCTCGCCCAGCGCATGGGCTACGAGAAGGAAGCCGCCGAGATCCAGGACAAGTACCTGGCCGGCGACAAGCAGGGCGCGGCTGCCGCCGTTCCGCACTCGCTGATCGACTCCACCGCCCTGCTCGGGCCGGTGGAGCGGATCGCCGACGGGATGCGGGCCTACGCGGAGGCCGGGGTCACCACCCTCACCCTCGCTCCGGCCGGGTTCACCCTCGACGAGCGCCTCACCGCCCTGCGGGCCGGCACCGAGGCCCTGGAGCGGGCCGGCCTGGCCTAGGAGAGATCCGAAGCACTGCGGCCGTGGTGGGGGCTCGGGGGTCTTCCCCGCCACGGCCGTCACCCCCATCAACGCGCGGCCCGCCCGCCGGGTTACGCCCCCGCGGGCACCCCTTCGGGTCCTTCGTTCGGCCGAGTAGTGCGACGTATCCGGTTGCCCGTTCGTCCGATCGGGACTTGAGTGAGCTTCCAGGGGGTGTTCACGCCCGGAGGTGGACCGTGCTCTCAGCCCGCAGCCTGTTCCAGGAGATCGTCGACGATGACGACTCCTTCCAGCTGTTCTGCTCCATCGCCGCCAGCGGTGAGACCCAGGGCGGCTGGGAGAACGCCCGGATCGCCGCCCTGGTGCCGGAGGCCATGCGCGACATGGCCCCCAAGATCACCCGGCACGGTGCCGACGAGGACAAGCACGGCCGGATCTTCAACGCGCTGCTGCGCAATCGCGGGCTGCCGCCGGTCCCGGTACCGCCGGAGACCGACTACACCATGCTGCTGGAGCGGCGCGGCATCGGCCTCGCCCACTCCAAGCTGCGTGGCGACGAGCCGCTCACCGAGCAGGACATCGTCGTCTACCTCGCGCACAGCCGGGTCACCGAGCAACGCGCCGCCGACCAGATGGAGATGCTGGTCAGGCACTTCGGCGAGCACCCCGAGCTCGGCAAGGCCATCCGCCTGATCAGCCACGACGAGGACAACCACCTCGCCTACTGCCACGAGGAGTTGCTCCGGCTCGCCCGCGCAGGCCACGGCCGGACCATCCAGCGGGTGCTCCGGGACAGCGCCCTCACCGAGATCGGCATCTACCGGGACGTGAGCCTGGCCGTCATGGACCACATGGGCCGCATCCTGAAGTGGCCGAGGCCCAAGGCCGCCGTCCTGGCCGCCGGAATCCGCGGCATGTACGCGTACGAACGGTTCAGCGGCTGGCACCGGATGGTCGGCCTGCGGATGCCGGAGCGGCTCGACGCGCTGGGCGGACCGGTCACCACCGCCCCCGAGTTCGCCTGAGCGCCGGCCGGCCCGCGGGGGCCCCGCCTGTCGCTACAGCCAGCCGCGGCGCTTGAACAACCGGTGCAGGCCGAGGCAGGCCCCCGCCATCACCAGCAGCACGGCCGGATAGCCCCACCACTGCCGGAGCTCCGGCATGTGGTCGAAGTTCATGCCGTAGATCCCCGCGACCATCGTCGGGACGGCCGCCATCGCCGCCCAGGCCGAGATCTTCCGCACGTCGTCGTTCTGCCGGACCCCCATCTGCGCCAGATGCGCCGCCAGCGCGTCCGACAGCAGCCGGTCCAGCCCCTCGATGTACTCGTTGGCCTTGGTCAGGTGGTCGGCGACATCCCGGAAGAACGGCCGCGAATGCTCGTCGACGAACGGCACATTGCCGAAGGCCAGCCGGTTCATCGGCTGGAGCAGCGGACTGGTCGCCCGCCGGAACTCCAGCACCTGCCGCTTGAAACCGTAGATCCGCCCCGCGATCGTCTTCGCATCGGTCGGATTCGGGGCGAACACCTCCGCCTCCAGCTCCTCCAGATCCGACTGGAGCTCCGCCGCCACCTCGATGTAGTGGTCCACCACCGCGTCGCTCACCGCGTACAGCACCGCGGTCGGCCCGTGCCGCAGCACCGTCCGCTCCCGCTCCAGGCGCTTGCGCACGGCGGTCAGCGCCCCGCCCTCGCCGTGCCGCACGGTCACCACGAAGGAGTCGCCGACGAACACCATCAGCTCGCCGGCGCTCACCGTGTCCGTGTCGTCGTCGTACAGGACCGGCTTGAGGACCACGAACATCGAGTCGTCGTACACCTCCAGCTTCGGACGCTGGTGTGCGGTCAGCGCGTCCTCCACCGCCAGCGGGTGCAGCCCGAACTCCCGGCTCACATGATCGAACTCCTTCTCCGTGGGCTCGTACATGCCCACCCACAGGAAGGCGTCGCCCGTGGCCCGTGCCTCGTCCAGGGCATCGGAGAAGTCCTCCGGCCCCTCCGTCCGCCGGCCGTCCCGGTAAATCGCGCAGTCGACAATCACGCGGGGCATTCTTCCCTGCCTCGCCCGCCCCCGCACGCCGGGCCCACCACCTACCCTTGGCCGCATGGCCACGCTGATCCTCGTACGACACGGGCGGTCCACCGCCAACACCGCAGGGCTGCTCGCCGGCTGGACCCCCGGAGTGGTCCTCGACGAGCGGGGCGCCGCGCAGGCCGCCGCCCTGCCCGCACGACTCGCCGGGCTGCCGCTGGCGGCTGCCGTGACCAGCCCGCTGGAGCGCTGCCGGCAGACCCTGGAACCGCTGCTCGCCGCCCGCCCCGGACTCGTCCTGCACACCGACGAGCGGATCGGCGAATGCCACTACGGCGACTGGTCCGGCCGCAAACTCTCCGAACTCGCCGACGAACCGCTGATGAAGATCGTCCAGCAGCACCCGTCCGCCGCCGCCTTCCCCGGCGGCGAATCCATGCGCGCCATGCAGGCCCGCGCCGTGGACGCGGTCCGCGACTGGAACGCCCGCATGGACGCGGAACACGGCCAGGACGCCGTCTACCTGATGTGCTCGCACGGCGACATCATCAAGTCGCTCGTCGCCGACGCCCTCGGCATGCACCTCGACCTGTTCCAGCGCCTCCACGTCGACCCCTGCTCGGTCACCGCCATCCGCTACACCCCCTCCCGGCCCTTCCTCCTCCGGCTCGGCGACACCGGGGACTTCGACTCCTTCGCCCCGCGCGACAGCAACGCGGACAAAGCCGTCGAAGACGGCGGGAACGCGGTCGTGGGCGGCGGCGCGGGCGCCGGGTGATCCAACGGCGCAGTAGGGTGGACTGACCGACCGCGTACGCAGACCTGCCGCCGGCGCCACTGAGGGCCGGACCTGCGCCTGGCCCCGCCGCCGAGACTTGGAGACTGGACGTGCCCCGTCAGGTGTTCCTCTACGACCCGCCGGACCGCTTCGTTGCGGGTACGGTCGGGCTGCCTGGACGCCGTACGTTCTTCCTGCAGGCCTCCTCCGGCCCCCGCGTCACCAGCGTCTCCCTGGAGAAGACCCAGGTCGCCGCGCTGGCCGAGCGCATGGACGAGCTGCTCGACGAGGTCGTACGCCGCACCGGCGGCAACGCCCCCGTCCCGGCCGTCGCCCCCGCCGAGGGCGCCGACACCGCCCCGCTGGACGTACCGGTGGACGAGGAGTTCCGCGTCGGCACCATGGCCCTGGCCTGGGACGGCGAGGAACAGCGCATGATCGTCGAGGCACAGGCCCTGGTCGAGCTCGACGCGGACTCGGAGGAGGACCTCGCCGAGGCAGAGGAGCGGCTGCTCCAGGACGAGGAGAACGGCCCGCCGATGCTGCGGGTCCGCCTCACCGGGACACAGGCCCGCGCCTTCGCCAAGCGGGCCCTGGACGTGGTCAACGCCGGCCGGCCGCCCTGCCCGCTGTGCAGCCTGCCCCTGGACCCGGAAGGACATGTGTGTCCGCGCCAGAACGGGTACCGGCGTCAGGTGTGACCACCATGACCTCGATCGAGGAGCTGCTCACCCGCGGTGAGCTCACCGTCCGCGGCCGGATCGCCGGGGCCTCCAACGCCGTCCTGCTGTGCACGGTCCGCCTCGACGGCGCGACCGCCGAATGCGTGTACAAGCCGGTCAAGGGCGAGCGACCGCTGTGGGACTTCCCCGACGGCAACCTCGCCCGGCGCGAGGTGGCCGCCTACCTGGTCTCCCAGGCGACCGGATGGGGGCTGATCCCGCCCACCGTGCTGCGCGACGGCCCCTACGGCGAGGGCATGGTCCAGCACTGGATCGAGGGCATCGAGGGCGCCGAAGAGCAGTCCCCGGACGGCACTCTGCTCGCCCTGGTCGAAGGCGAGGAAGCGGGCGAAGGCTGGAAACCGGTCGCCTTCGCCGAGGTCGGCGAGGGGCGCACGGCGCTGCTGGTGCACGCCGACGACGCCCGGCTGCGGCGGCTCGCCGTCCTCGATGCAGTGATCAACAACGGCGACCGCAAGGGCGGGCACCTGCTGCCCGCCCCCGGCGGACGGCTGTACGGCATCGACCACGGGGTCACCTTCCACGCCGAGGACAAACTGCGGACCCTGCTGTGGGGCTGGGCGGGGGAGCCGCTCACCGAGGAGGCCGTCGACGTGCTGGGCTCGCTGGCCGGGCAACTCGCCGAGGGGGCCCCGCTCGCCACCCGACTGGCCGAACTGATCACCGCCGCCGAGCTGGATGCCGTACGGGAGCGAGTGGCCGGACTGCTGCGTACACGGACGCACCCGAGCCCCTCCGGGCAGTGGCCCTCGATTCCCTGGCCACCCGTCTGACCTGGGCAGCGGCCCATGCACAGAACCGGCAGGAGCACAAGAGCGCCGATCCGGCCAACACTCCGGATCCGGTTCGTTTCCGGAACATCCGTCCGGTTAGGCTCAAGACATGCATGCCTGGCCCGCTTCTGAGGTTCCCGCCCTGCCCGGCAAGGGCCGCGACCTCCAGATCCACGACACCGCGACCCGCGGGAAGGTCACCCTTTCCCCCGGTCCCGTCGCCCGTATCTACGTCTGCGGCATCACCCCGTACGACGCGACCCACCTGGGTCACGCGGCGACCTACAACGCGTTCGACCTCGTACAGCGCGTGTGGCTCGACACCAAGCGGCAGGTCCACTACGTCCAGAACGTCACGGACGTGGACGACCCGCTGCTGGAGCGGGCCCTGCGCGACGGCCACGACTGGACCGAGCTCGCCGAACGCGAGACCGCGCTCTTCCGCGAGGACATGACCGCCCTGCGGATGCTGCCGCCGCAGCACTACATCGGCGCGGTCGAAGCCATACCGGGCATCGTTCCGCTGGTGGAGCGGCTCCGGGAGGCGGGCGCCGCGTACGAGCTCGAAGGTGACATCTACTTCTCGGTCGAGGCCGACCCGCACTTCGGCGGGGTCTCCGGCCTCGACGCCGAGGCGATGCGGCTGCTGTCCGCGGAGCGCGGCGGCGACCCCGAGCGCCCCGGCAAGAAGAACCCCCTCGACCCGATGCTGTGGATGGCCGCACGCGACGGCGAGCCGAGCTGGGACGGCGGCTCGCTGGGCCGCGGCCGGCCCGGCTGGCACATCGAATGCGTCGCCATCGCCCTGGACCACCTGGGCATGGGCTTCGACATCCAGGGCGGCGGCTCCGACCTGGCCTTCCCGCACCACGAAATGGGCGCCTCGCACGCGCAGGTGCTGACCGGCGAGTTCCCGATGGCCAAGGCGTACGTACACGCCGGCATGGTCGCCCTGCACGGCGAGAAGATGTCGAAGTCCAAGGGCAACCTGGTCTTCGTCTCCGCGCTGCGGCGGGCCGGCGTGGACCCGGCCGCGATCCGCCTCGCCCTGCTGTCCCGCCACTACCGGGCGGACTGGGAGTGGACGGACGAGGTCCTCGCCGAGGCCGTGGACCGGCTGGACCGCTGGCGGGCGGCCGTGTCCCGGCCGGACGGCATTCCGGCGGACGCGCTGGTCGAGGAGGTCCGGGAGGCCCTTGCCGACGACCTGAACGCGCCGGCGGCGCTGGCGGCCGTGGACCACTGGGTCGAGCGTCAGCTCGTCACGGACGGCGAGGACGAGTCGGCCCCGGGGCTGGTCTCCCGCACCGTGGACGCACTGCTGGGCGTCGCCCTCTAGCTCCCACATCCCGAAGCTCCGCCCCGGCCCGATCTGATGCGGGCCGGGGCGGAGTTCGTCACGCTCGTCAGGACTCGGGCGTGTCAGGGGTTTCCGGGCCGGGGAGGTCGCCCGGGTCCTCCGGGCGGCGGAGCGGCGGCTGGGCCCCCCGCCCGCTCGACGGGTCGCGGAAGTACGAGCCGTCCGACGGCTCCGGCCCGGACCCGGGACCGGGACCTGCGGCCGGGTCCCGGCGCCGCAGGTAGCGCTCGAACTCGCGGGCGATCGCCTCGCCCGAGGCCTCCGGCAGGTCAGCGGTGTCCCGCGCCTCCTCCAGCGTCTGGACGTACTCCGCCACCTCGCTGTCCTCCGCGGCCAGTTGGTCCACGCCCAACTGCCAGGCCCGCGCGTCCTCCGGCAGTTCACCCAGCGGGATCCTGATGTCGATCAGGTCCTCCAGCCGGTTCAGCAGCGCCAGCGTGGCCTTCGGATTGGGCGGCTGCGACACGTAGTGGGGGACCGCCGCCCAGAGCGAGACCGCCGGAACACCCGCGTGCGTACAGGCCTCCTGGAGGATGCCGACGATGCCCGTCGGGCCCTCGTACCGGGTCTCCTCCAGGTCCATCGTCCGCGCCAGATCCGGGTCCGAGGTCACCCCGGACACCGGCACCGGCCGGGTGTGCGGGGTGTCGCCCAGCAGGGCGCCCAGGACGATTACCATCTCCACGCCCAACTCGTGGGCGAAGCCGAGGATCTCGTTGCAGAACGACCGCCACCGCATGGACGGTTCGATCCCGCGCACCAGCACCAGGTCCCGCGGCTTGGCCCCGCCGATCCGCACCACCGACAGCCGCGTCGTCGGCCATGTGATCTTCCGCGTTCCGTTGTCCAGCCACACCGTCGGCCGGTTGACCTGGAAGTCGTAGTAGTCCTCGGCGTCGAGCGCCGCGAAGACCTCGCCCTTCCATTCCCGGTCCAGGTGCGCCACCGCACCGGAGGCCGCGTCGCCCGCGTCGTTCCATCCTTCGAACGCGGCCACCATGACCGGGTCGATCAGCTCGGGCATGCCCTCCAGCTCGATCACCCAGGTCTCCTTCCGAAGTTCCTCGTGTACAAGGGCCAGCCTATGCCTTGAAACGACGCCTGTTACAGCCCACGGCAAAGGGGCGGTCCCGTCCGGAACCGCCCCTTCGCCGCTACGCGGGAGCCTGCGCGGCAGCCCCCGCCTAAGCCATGCCTTGCTACACCTTGCGGGCCGCGAGCATCTCCTCGACGCGCGCCCGCACGGCGTCGTCGTCCAGGCCGCGGACCGTCACCGTGGTCCGCCGGCGCAGCACGTCGTCGACGGTCTGGGCCCACTCGAAGTCGCGGGCGTAGGCGACCTGCGCCCAGATCTCCGGGCCGTCCTCGTGGATCCGCTCGCCGAGCTCGGGGCGCTCGTTGACCATGCGGGCGATGTCGAAGGCCAGCGAACCGTAGTGGGAGGCCAGGTGCCGCGCGGTCAGCGGGTCCATCCGCATGCCCGGCTCGCGGTCCACCAGCAGCCGGTGCGCGACCGCGTTCGGGTTGGCGACACCGGGCAGCGGGACCCGGCGGACCAGGGACTTCACCGGCTCCATGTCCTCGGTCAGCGGGCTGCCCGGGAGCTTCGCCAGCTTGTCCATCACCACGCGGCCGATGTGGCGGTACGTGGTCCACTTGCCGCCGGCGACCGACAGCATGCCGCCCTTGCCCTCGGAGACCACGGTCTCGCGCTTGGCCTTCTCCACGCCGCCGGGGCCGCCCGGCAGCACCCGCAGGCCGGCGAAGGCGTAGGTCATCAGGGACCGGTCGAGGTCGGCGTCCTTCACCGAGAACGCGGCCTCGTCGAGGATCTGCGCGATGTCGGACTCGGTGGCGCGCACGTCCGCCGGGTCGCCCTCGTACTTCTCGTCGGTGGTGCCCAGCAGCAGCTGGTCCTCCCACGGCAGGGCGAAGGTGATGCGGTACTTGTCGATCGGGGTGGCCATGGCGGCCTTCCACGGCGACTTGCGCTTCATCACGATGTGCGCGCCCTTGGAGAGGCGGATCGACGGCATCGAGTGCTTGTCTTCCATGCGCCGCAGGTGGTCCACCCACGGGCCGGTGGCGTTGAGCACGACGCGCGCGTCGATCCCGAACTCGGTGCCGTCCAGGCGGTCCTTGAGCTCGGCGCCGGAGACCCGGCCCTGGGTCATCCGCAGGCCGGTGACCTCGGCGTGGTTGAGGACCACCGCGCCGGACTCGACGGCCGCGCGGACCGTCATGACGGCGACCCGGGAGTCGTTCATCTGGTGGTCGTAGTAGACCGCGACGGCCTTCAGGTTGTCCGTGCGCAGGCCCGGGTTGTCGGCGGCGGCACGGGCCGGGGATATGACCTTGCCGATGCCGTCGCCGAAGGCCGAGAGGGCGGAGTAGGCGAAGACGCCCGCGCCCAGCTTGGCCGCACCGACCGGTCCGCCCTTGTAGACCGGCAGGTAGAAGGTGAGCGGGTTGACCAGGTGCGGGGCCACGTCCTTGGCCAGCACCCGGCGCTCGTGGTGGTTCTCGGCGACCAGCTTGACCGCGCCGGTCTGCAGGTAGCGCAGACCGCCGTGGACCAGCTTGGAGGAGGCCGAGGAGGTGGCGCCGGCGAAGTCGCCGGCGTCCACCATGGCGACCCGCAGACCCGACTGCGCGGCGTGCCAGGCCACCGAGGTGCCCAGGATTCCACCGCCGATGACCAGCAGGTCGTACGTGGCCTTCGCCAGCTGCTCGCGGGTCTCGGCACGGCTCGCGTTGGAACCGGCGGTCGGGTGCGTGCCCAGGGAGGCGGGCACGCTCTGCAGGCTGCTCATTGTCTTAGCTCCTCGTCGTCGCTTGCGTCAGCTCAACCAGTGCGGCGGTCAGCTGGCGTCTTCGTCGTCGACCCAGCCCATGGTCCGCTCAACGGCCTTGAGCCAGCTCTTGTACTCGCGCTCCCGCTGGTCGGCGGGCATCCGCGGGGTCCACTCCGCGGCCCGGCGCCAGTTGGCGCGCAGCGCGTCGGTGTCGGGCCAGAAGCCGACGGCCAGGCCGGCGGCGTAGGCGGCACCGAGGCAGGTGGTCTCGGCGACCATCGGACGGACCACGGGGGCGTCCAGGAAGTCCGAGAGGGTCTGCATCAGCAGGTTGTTGGAGGTCATGCCGCCGTCGACCTTGAGGGCGGCGAGCTCGACGCCCGAGTCCTTGGTCATGGCGTCGGTGATCTCACGGGTCTGCCAGGCGGTGGCCTCCAGGACGGCACGGGCGATGTGCGCCTTGGTGACGTACCGGGTGAGGCCGGCGATCACACCGCGGGCGTCGGAGCGCCAGTACGGGGCGAACAGGCCGGAGAAGGCGGGCACGAAGTAGGCGCCGCCGTTGTCCTCGACGGAGGAGGCCAGGGTCTCGATCTCGGCCGCGGACTTGATCAGGCCCATCTGGTCGCGCATCCACTGGACGAGCGAGCCGGTGACGGCGATGGAGCCCTCCAGCGCGTAGACCGGCTTCTGGTCGCCGATCTGGTAGCCGACCGTGGTCAGCAGGCCGCTGTAGGAGTTGATGATCTTGTCGCCGGTGTTCATCAGCATGAACGTGCCGGTGCCGTACGTGGACTTGGCCTCGCCCTCGGCGAAACAGGTCTGGCCGAACAGGGCGGCCTGCTGGTCGCCGAGCGCGGAGGCCACCGGCACACCCGCGAGGACGCCCTCCTTGACCTCGCCGTAGACCTCGGCGGAGGACTTGATCTCCGGGAGGACGTTGAGCGGGACGCCCATGGACTCGGCGATCTTCTCGTCCCAGGCCAGGGTGTGCAGGTTCATCAGCATGGTGCGCGAGGCGTTGGTGACGTCGGTGACGTGCACACCGCCCTGGGCGCCGCCGGTGAGGTTCCAGATGACCCAGGAGTCCATGGTGCCGAAGAGGATGTCGCCCGCCTCGGCGCGCTCGCGCAGGCCCTCGACGTTGTCGAGCAGCCAGCGGGCCTTCGGGCCGGCGAAGTAGCTGGCCAGCGGCAGGCCGGTCTCGCGGCGGAAGCGGTCCTGGCCGACGTTGCGGCCGAGCTCCTTGCAGAGGGCGTCGGTACGGGTGTCCTGCCAGACCAGCGCGTTGTGCACCGGCTCACCGGTGTTCTTGTCCCACAGGACGGTGGTCTCGCGCTGGTTGGTGATGCCGACCGCCTTGACGTCGGCGGAGGTGATCTCGGCCTTGGCCATGGCGCCGGCCACGACCTCCTGGACGTTGGTCCAGATCTCCTTGGCGTCGTGCTCGACCCAGCCCGGCTTCGGGAAGATCTGCTCGTGCTCCTTCTGGTCGACGGCGACGATGCGGCCGTCGCGGTCGAACACGATGCAGCGGGAGGAGGTGGTGCCCTGGTCGATCGCGGCGATGAAGGGGCCGGTGCTGCTGGTCATGGTGGCTGCTCCTGACAAGTCTCGTGAGTGGCTGATGCTGACGCGGGGGCTGATCAGGCGAACGCGATGTTGTACAGACCGCCGGCGAGGACGGCACCGACGAGCGGGCCGACCACCGGGATCCAGGAGTATCCCCAGTCCGAGCCGCCCTTGTTGGACAGCGGCAGCAGGGCGTGCACGATGCGCGGACCGAGGTCACGGGCCGGGTTGATGGCGTAGCCGGTCGGGCCGCCGAGCGAGAGGCCGATGCCGACGACCACGAAGGAGGTGATGAGGACGCCGATGACGCCGAGACCCTTGCCGTCACCCTGCAGACCCTGGGTGAGGATCGCAAGGACCAGAACGAAGGTACCGATGATCTCGGTGGCGAGGTTCTGCACGACGTGACGGATTTCCGGACCGGTGGAGAAGATGCCGAGCACCGGGCCCGCCTGGTCGTGCGGGTGCGGGTCCTCGGGGCCGAGCTTGGCGTCACGGATGTTGTCCGGGTCCGCGAGGTGCACCTGGAACTGGCCGTAGTACGCGATCCACATCACGACCGAGCCGAGCATGGCGCCGAGCATCTGGCCGGCGAAGTAGACGGGGACGTCGTTCCAGACCCCGGTCTTGACGGCGATGCCGACGGTGACGGCGGGGTTCAGGTGCGCGCCGGAGAGCGGCGCGGACACGTAGGCCGCGATCAGAACGGCGAAACCCCAGCCGAAGGTGATCGCGAGCCAGCCCGCGTTACGGGCCTTGGAGGCCTTGAGCGTCAGCGCGGCGCAGACGCCACCGCCGAGCAGAGTGAGCAGGGCGGTACCGATGGTCTCGCCGATGAAGATGTCGGAGGTGGACACCCGCGACTCCTTTGTCCTACGTCCAGAGGGTGGGTTGGAGACCGGTCCCGCCCGGTCGTCCGCCGCACTCGGTGAGTGCTTCACCGGTCCTGGCCTTGCTACACCCTAGCGCGTATTGCCGGTAGGTGTTCGACAATGCCGACCGATGAACGGCAGTTTTCCGGCCAGGTGAATAAAGCGTCAAGACCCGGTCAGGTCAGATTGCCGGATCGTTACCACTAGGTACGATCGCCCAAATCAAGCCATCTGATGGCCAGAACGCGGCGAGAACCGGCCGAAAAAACGCCAAAAGAGGCCACAAGGTGGCCTCTGGGCGTATGAGGGGAAGGTCAGAACCGGCCTGCGCCGAGATCGCGGGAAACCGCTCTTGCGCAATCCCGAACGGCTGCTACCAGGGCCGGCCGCGGCTCGCCGGACTCTCCGGGGCCCCCGCAGACCCGCTCCACGGCGCCTGCCACGGCCACTGCGCCCACCGGCATCCGGCGCCGGTCGAGGATCGGGGCGGCCACCGAGGCGATGCCGTCCCAGGTCTCCTCGACGTCCGCGGCCCAGCCGCGGGCCCGGGTCAGCGCCAGCACCGACTCGAAGCCCTCCGGATCGGTCACCGTACGGGGCGTGAACGCCTCCCGCTCGGCCTCCAGGGCCTGGCTGTGCGCCACCGGGTCGTAGGCCGACAGCACCTTGCCCAGGGCCGTGCAGTGCAAGGGCTGCATGGCCCCCACCTCCAGCACCTGGCGGCTGTCGTCCGGCCGGAACACGTGGTGCATGATCAGCACCCCGCTCTGGTGCAGCACCCCCACGTACACGCTCTCGCCGCTGGCCCGGGCCAGGTCGTCGGTCCACACCAGGGCGCGGGCCCGCAGCTCGTGCACGTCCAGATAGCTGTTGCCCAGCCGCAGCAGCTCGGCGCCCAGCTGATACCGGCCGGAGGCGGGGTCCTGCTCGACGAAGCCCTCGGCCTGGAGCGTGCGCAGGATGCCGTGCGCCGTCCCCTTCGCCAGGCCGAGCGAGGACGCCACGTCCGACAGCCCCAGCCGGCGCTCCCCGCCGGCCAGCAGCCGCAGCATCGCAGCGGCTCGTTCGAGCGACTGGATGTTCCGTGCCATCGGGCAGCCTCCTCCTGCTCACGTAGTTCGACAATGCTGAACACTATCGGTCGATGCCGACCTCGCGCACTGTTGACAAAGTCTGTCAAGGCCGCGTCGACGGGGACAGTCCCCCGCGCACAGAATGCAGTCCGGCCCGTGGGACGCCCTAACCGGGCCGTGCCCGGCGCGGTTACCCTGACCGCGTGCGCCTTCGATGAGAACGAAGACGCAAAGCCGACAGCCGTCGCATCCCAGGGAGCTACACCATGGCCTCGCTGCCGAACCCGCCCGCCGACACCCAGACCCGGGCCGACGCCCTCCGAGAGGCGCTCGCCACCCGTGTGGTCGTGGCCGACGGGGCCATGGGGACCATGCTCCAGGCGCAGGACCCGACGCTCGACGACTTCCAGCAGCTCGAAGGCTGCAACGAGATCCTCAACGTCACCCGCCCGGACATCGTGCGCTCGGTCCACGAGGCGTACTTCGGCGTCGGCGTCGACTGCGTCGAGACCAACACCTTCGGCACCAACTACGCGGCACTGGCCGAGTACGAGATCATCGAACGCAACTTCGAGCTGTCGGAGGCGGGCGCACGCATCGCCCGCGAGGTCGCCGACCGGTTCACCGCCGAAACCGGCCGCCAGCGCTGGGTTCTCGGCTCCATGGGCCCCGGCACCAAGCTGCCCACCCTCGGCCACATCTCGTACGGCACCATCCGCGACGCCTACCAGATCAACGCCGAAGGCCTGATCAGCGGCGGCGCTGACGCCCTCCTGGTGGAGACCACCCAGGACCTGCTGCAGACCAAGTCCTCCATCATCGGCGCCCGCCGCGCCATGGAGGCCCTCGGCGTGAACGTCCCGCTGATCTGCTCGGTGACCGTCGAGACCACCGGCACCATGCTGCTCGGCTCCGAGATCGGCGCGGCCCTCACCTCGCTGGAACCGCTCGGCATCGACATGATCGGCCTGAACTGCGCCACCGGCCCGGCCGAGATGAGCGAGCACCTGCGCTACCTCGCCCGGCACGCCCGCATCCCGCTCTCCTGCATGCCCAACGCCGGCCTGCCCGTCCTCGGCAAGGACGGCGCGCACTACCCGCTCTCCGCGAGCGAGCTCGCCGACGCCCAGGAGACCTTCGTCCGCGAGTACGGCCTGTCGCTGGTCGGCGGATGCTGCGGCACCACCCCCGAGCACCTGCGCCAGGTCGCCGAGCGGGTCCACGAGCTCGCCCCGGTGGCCCGCGAGCCGCGCCCCGAGCCGGGCGCCTCCTCCCTCTACCAGACCGTCCCGTTCCGCCAGGACACCTCGTACATGGCGATCGGCGAGCGGACGAACGCCAACGGGTCGAAGAAGTTCCGCGAGGCCATGCTGGAGGCCCGCTGGGACGACTGCGTGGAGATGGCCCGCGACCAGATCCGCGAGGGCGCGCACATGCTGGACCTGTGCGTGGACTACGTCGGCCGCGACGGCGTCGCCGACATGGAGGAGCTGGCCGGCCGCTTCGCGACCGCCTCCACCCTGCCGATCGTGCTGGACTCCACCGAGGTCGGCGTCATCCGGGCCGGCCTGGAGAAGCTCGGCGGCCGTGCGGTCATCAACTCGGTCAACTACGAGGACGGCGACGGCCCCGAGTCCCGGTTCGCCCAGGTCACCCGACTGGCCCAGGAACACGGCGCCGCGCTGATCGCCCTCACCATCGACGAGGACGGCCAGGCCCGCACCGTCGAGCACAAGGTCGCCATTGCCGAACGACTGATCGACGACCTGACCGGGAACTGGGGCATCCTCGAGTCGGACATCCTCATCGACACCCTCACCTTCACCATCTGCACCGGCCAGGAGGAGTCCCGCAAGGACGGCATCGCGACGATCGAGGCGATCCGCGAGCTCAAGCGCCGCCACCCGGACGTCCAGACCACCCTCGGCCTGTCCAACATCTCCTTCGGCCTCAACCCGGCCGCCCGCGTCCTGCTGAACTCCGTCTTCCTCGACGAGTGCGTCAAGGCCGGCCTGGACTCGGCGATCGTGCACGCCTCCAAGATCCTGCCGATCGCCCGGTTCGACGAGGAGCAGGTCACCACCGCCCTCGACCTGATCTACGACCGGCGAGCCGAGGGCTACGACCCCCTGCAGAAGCTGATGGCGCTCTTCGAGGGCGTCAACACCAAGTCGCTGAAGGCCGGCCGCGCCGAGGAACTCCTCGCCCTGCCGCTGGACGAGCGCCTCCAGCGCCGCATCATCGACGGCGAGAAGAACGGCCTGGAGGCCGACCTCGACGAGGCCCTCCAGACCCGCCCCGCCCTCGACATCGTCAACGACACCCTGCTCGAAGGCATGAAGGTGGTCGGCGAGCTCTTCGGCTCCGGCCAGATGCAGCTGCCGTTCGTGCTCCAGTCCGCGGAGGTCATGAAGACCGCCGTGGCCTACCTCGAGCCGCACATGGAGAAGTCCGACGCGGAAGGCAAGGGCACCATCGTGCTCGCCACCGTCCGCGGCGACGTCCACGACATCGGCAAGAACCTCGTGGACATCATCCTCTCCAACAACGGCTACAACGTGGTCAACCTGGGCATCAAGCAGCCCGTCTCCGCGATCCTGGAAGCCGCCGAGGAGCACAAGGCCGATGTCATCGGCATGTCCGGCCTGCTGGTGAAGTCCACCGTGATCATGAAGGAGAACCTGGAGGAGCTGAACCAGCGCAAGATGGCCGCCGACTACCCGGTCATCCTCGGCGGTGCCGCCCTCACCCGCGCCTACGTCGAACAGGACCTCCACGAGATCTACGAGGGCGAGGTCCGCTACGCCCGCGACGCCTTCGAGGGCCTGCGCCTGATGGACGCCCTGATCGCCGTCAAGCGCGGAGTCCCCGGCGCCGCCCTGCCCGAGCTCAAGCAGCGCCGGGTCGCCAAGCGCGACGTGCCGGTCCTGGAGGTGGCGGAGCCGGAGCCGGGCGGCCGTTCCGACGTGGCCGTCGACAACCCGGTCCCCACCCCGCCGTTCTGGGGCACCCGCGTGGTCAAGGGCATCCCGCTGAAGGACTACGCCTCCTGGCTGGACGAGGGCGCCCTGTTCAAGGGCCAGTGGGGCCTCAAGCAGGCCCGCGCCGGCGGTGCCACGTACGAGGAGCTCGTGGAGACCGAGGGCCGGCCCCGGCTGCGCGGCCTGCTGGAGAAGCTGCACACCGAGAACCTGCTGGAAGCGGCCGTGGTCTACGGCTACTTCCCCTGCGTCTCCAAGGGCGAGGACCTGATCATCCTCGACGAGCAGGGCAACGAGCGCACCCGGTTCACCTTCCCGCGCCAGCGCCGCGGGCGCCGCCTCTGCCTCGCGGACTTCTTCCGCCCGGAGGAGTCCGGCGAGACCGACGTCGTCGGCCTCCAGGTGGTCACCGTCGGCTCGAAGATCGGCGAGGCCACCGCCCGGCTCTTCGCCGACAACGCCTACCGCGAGTACATGGAGCTGCACGGCCTCTCCGTCCAGCTCGCCGAGGCCATGGCCGAGTACTGGCACGCCCGGGTCCGCTCCGAGCTCGGCTTCGCCGGCGAGGACCCCGCCGACGTCGAGGACATGTTCGCGCTCAAGTACCGGGGCGCCCGGTTCTCCCTGGGCTACGGGGCCTGCCCCGACCTGGAGGACCGCGCCAAGATCGCCGACCTGCTCCAGCCGGAGCGGATCGGGGTCCACCTCTCGGAGGAGTTCCAGCTCCACCCCGAGCAGTCGACCGACGCGATCGTGATCCACCACCCCGAAGCGAAGTATTTCAACGCACGCTGAGACGGATCGACGTACACTTGTCGGTCCCATACAGGCCGGTCGCCTGTCTTTCCCGGGCACGCCCAGGGGAGAGAGGTGACCGGCCTTCTCGTCCCTTCCGAGAGGTCGTAGCGCATGACCAGCACCGTTTCCGCCGCCGTCGCCCGGACGGCAGACGGCTCGGCCCTCCAGGCGGTGCTGCTGGACATGGACGGCACCCTCGTCGACACCGAGGACTTCTGGTGGGACGCCGAGGTGGCGGTCTTCGGCGAGCTCGGTCACCGGCTCAACGAGTCCTGGCGGTCCATCGTGGTCGGCGGCCCGATGACCCGCAGCGCCCGCTTCCTCATCGACTCCACCGGAGCGGACATCTCCGTCGGCGAGCTGAGCGTGCTGCTCAACGAGCGCTTCGAGGCGCGGATCGCCGACCAGGTGCCGCTGATGCCCGGCGCCGAGCGGCTGCTGTCCGAGCTGGCCCGGAACAACGTACCCACCGCCCTGGTCTCGGCCTCCCACCGCCGGGTCATCGACCGCATCCTGCAGTCCCTCGGCCCCGACCGGTTCGCCCTGACCGTCGCCGGCGACGAGGTGCCCCGCACCAAGCCGCACCCCGACCCGTACCTGTTCGCCGCCCAGGCACTGGGAGCCCACCCCTCGCGCTGCGCCGTGGTCGAGGACACCGCCACCGGAGTCGCCGCCGCCGAGGCCGCCGGCTGCCCCGTCGTGGCCGTTCCCTCGGTGGGCCTGATCGCCCCCGCCCCCGGCCGGACCGTCGTCGGCTCGCTGGAGGACGTGGACCTTCCGTTCCTCCGCTCCCTCATCACCCGGATGAACTGACCGCGCACGCTGCGTACCAGGCCGTAGCCGAACGGAACACCGCCCCACCCCCGGTCTCGCGGAAGGATCTCTCGTACAGAGGACCGGAGGCCGAAATTCCATCCTTGCCCGGCGAGTTGTCCGGGGTGAGCTTGGTCACCCGTGCAGGTGCCCCGGGACGCCTCCCGACCCCCTCGATGCTTCCCTTGTGTCCGGATTGATCAGCCCCTGACCGAATCTGCGGGGGCCTGGGGGTGACCAGGCAGTTCCCTCCCATCACGGTGCGATTACACCCCAAGTCCGGCCAGTTCCAGCCATCCCGTCCCAGGCCACTAATGTCGTCGCGGGCACCTCGCCGCACCTCAGCCGCCCCGGACACACACCCACGTGCCGGGACCGCCTGGACCGATCGTCTTTACACCGGCCCGATCGTTCCGCCCAGAACGGGCGACCGCCGCGACACGCCCTCTGTACCGCTGTGAGCAAGTGCCGGTTGAGGGAGAACTTCCAGGATGAACCGCAAGACCATGGTGCTGACGGCCGCGGCCGGTCTGCTCACCCCCGTGCTGACCGCATGCGGCAGCGCCGGCGGCGGAGGAGCAGGCTCAGGAGCGATCGTCGTCGGAACCACCGACCGGTTCGAGGCCGCAGAATTCGCCCCCGCACCCTTCGACCCGGCCTACGCCTACGACGCCGGCGCCTGGAACGTGCTCCGCCAGACCGTCCAGACCCTGATGCACACCCCCCGCGGCGGCGGCCAGCCCGTCCCCGAGGCCGCCTCCGACTGCCGGTTCACCGACACCGGCAACCAGACCTACCGCTGCACCCTGCGGCCCGACATGACCTTCGCCAACGGCGACCCGCTCGGCGCCAAGGACGTCAAGTTCTCCATCGACCGGGTCCTCGCCATCAAGGACGAGAACGGCCCCGCGAGCCTCCTCTCCACCCTCGACAAGGTCGAGACCAAGGGCGAGGACACGGTGGTCTTCCACCTCAAGACCCCCGACGCGACCTTCCCGCACAAGCTCGCCACCCCCGCCACCGGCATCGTCAACAGCAAGACCTACGACGCCCGGAAGCTCCGCGAGGGCTTCGAGGTCGACGGCTCCGGCCCGTACACCATGAAGGCCGAAGTCAAGGACAACCAGCTGGTCCGGGCCGTCTTCAGCCGCAACACCCGCTACCAGGGCGACCTCAAGCCGCAGAACGACAAGGTCGAACTGCGCATGTTCGAGGACTCCGAGTCCATGGGCAAGGCGCTCACCGACGGGAACATCCACATGGTCTCCCGCACCCTGTCGCCCGCCCAGATCCAGCAGTTCTCGACCACCCCGCCCAAGGGCGTCAAGCTGGTCCCGCTGCCCGGCCTGGAGATCCGCTACATCGGCTTCAACACCGAAGCCCCCGTGGTCAAGGACAAGGCCGTCCGCCAGGCGCTGGCCGCCTCCATCGACCGCGGCAAGCTCATCGGCGCGGTCTACGGCAAGAGCGCCCAGCCCCTGTACTCGCTCGTCCCCAGCAGCGTCTCCGGGCACGTCAACTCGTTCTACAACAAGTACGGCGACTCGGACCCGCAGGCCGCCGCGAACCTGCTGCGCCAGGCCAACATCAAGACCCCGGTCAAGCTCACCCTCAACTACACCAAGGACCACTACGGCGACGGCACGGCCGCCGAGTTCGAGGCCATCAAGGCCCAGCTCAACGCCACCAAGCTGTTCGACGTGACCGTCCAGGGCACCGACTGGGCCGACTTCCGGCCGGCCCAGAAGAAGGGCGACTACGCCGCCTACGGGCTCGGCTGGTTCCCCGACTACGCGGACGCCGACAACTTCCTCGCTCCCTTCCTGGAGCAGGACAACTTCCTGGGCACGCCGTACGCGAACAGCACGGTGCGCACCAAGCTGATCCCCGAATCCCGGCGCGCGGCCGACCGGAACCTCGCCGCCTCCGCCATCGGGGACATCCAGGACATCGTCGCCGAGGACGTGCCCGTCCTGCCGCTCTGGCAGGGCAAGCAGTACGTCGCCGCACGCGACGGCATCACCGGAGTGGAGTGGTCCGTCAACTCCATCTCCGACCTCCAGCTGTGGGAACTCGGCCGCGGCGTCAGCGGCTGAGACCTGCGGGCAACCGGCAGCGGGCGTCGCGGCCGGCGATCAAGGCGTACAAGGCGTACAACACTGTGAAGGACATTTCCGTGAAGATTCGTAACCAGTGGTTGGTGGCCCCGCTCGGCGCGGTCACCGCAGCGGCGCTGCTCAGCGGTTGCGGCGCGCAGGAGAGCACCGGCGCAGGCAACAAGTCGGTGGTCATGGGAATGTCCGACGAGGTGAAGGCGACCGACCCCGCGTCGGGCTACGACCCGGGTTCCTGGCTGCTGTTCAACAACGTCTTCCAGTCCCTGCTGCACTTCCCCAAGGGCTCCACCACCCCGTCCCCCGACGCCGCCGAGGCCTGCAGCTTCGACGGCAGCGACAGCAAGCGCTTCTCCTGCACCCTGCGCGACGGGCTGAAGTTCAGCAACGGCAACGCCCTCACCTCCAAGGACGTCAAGTACTCCTTCGAGCGCACGCTGAAGATCAACGACGAGAACGGCCCGGCCGTGATGCTCTCGTCCATCGCCGGGATAGACACCCCCGACGACAAGACCGTCGTCTTCCGCCTCAAGACCTCCGACGCGACCTTCCCCAGCAAGATCGCCTCGGGTGCGGGCTCCATCGTCGACCACCGCGAATACCCGGCCGACAAGCTCCGCACCGACGGCAAGGCCGTCGGCTCCGGCGTGTACAAGCTGGACTCCTTCGGCGAGAAGGACGCGAGCCTCTCCGTCAACGACTCCTACAAGGGCCAGGCCAAGCCCAAGAACACCGGCGTCACCATCAAGTTCTTCAACGAGGACCAGGCCGCCCTGAAGAAGGCCCTCGACGGCGGCTCGGTCGACTTCGCCTTCCGCGGCCTGGCCCCCCAGGACATCCCGGCGCCCGCCGCCTCCAACGGCTCCGACGGCAAGCCCTCCGCGGTCCAGGGCACCGGCGCCGAGGTCGAGCACCTCGTCTTCAACATGAACGATCCCGTAGCGGGCAAGCTCCCCGTCCGCAAGGCCATCGCCTACCTGCTGGACCGCGAGGCCCTCACCAAGGCCGTCTACCAGGGCACCGCCACCCCGCTCTACTCGATGGTCCCGGCCGGCATCAGCGGCCACACCACCGCCTTCTTCGACAAGTACGGCTCCTCCCCGCAGCCCGACAAGGCCAAGGAGGTCCTGGAGAAGGGCGGCATCAAGGGCAAGGTCAAGCTGACCCTGTGGTCCACCCCGACCCGCTACGGCCCGGCCACCGACCAGCAGTTCCAGGTCATCGCCAAGCAGCTCAACGACAGCGGGCTGTTCCAGGCCGAGGTCAAGTCCGTCGAGTTCGGCCAGTACGAGAAGGACATCGAGGCCGGCAAGTACGGCGTCTACGTCAAGGGCTGGGTGCCGGACTACCCGGACGCCGACAACTTCACCCAGCCGTTCTTCGGCAAGGACAACGTCCTGAAGAACAACTACCTCAACAAGGAGATCAGCGAGCGGATCATCCCGGCCACCTCGGCCGTCTCCGACCGCACCGCCACCTCCACCGACTACGCCCGCCTCCAGGACATCGTCGCCGACGAACTGCCGATCCTCCCGCTCTGGCAGAGCAAGCAGTACGCGGTCGCCCGCCCGAACGTCACCGGCATCCAGTGGTCCCTGGACGCCTCCACGGTCTTCCGCTTCTGGGAGATCAGCAAGGGCTGAGCCCGCACACGCAGCAGGGGCCGGATCGCACCGCGATCCGGCCCCTCCGGCGTATTCGGCTACTGCGCGCCCGCTGTGCGCCTGCTGGGCGACTACTGCGCGCCCGGCCGGACCAGCCCGCTCTCGTACGCGTACACCGCCGCCTGCACCCGGTCCCGCAGCCCCAGCTTCGTCAGCACATGCCCGACATGCGTCTTCACCGTCGTCTCGCTCACGAACAGATCCGCCGCGATCTCCGCGTTCGACAGACCCCGGGCCACCAGCTTCAGCACCTCGACCTCACGCTCGGTCAACGTCCCCAGCGTGTCCGGAACACTCTCCTCACCGGACGGCAGGTGCCCCGCGTACTTGTCCAGCAGCCGCCGCGTGATCGACGGCGCGAGCATCGCCTCGCCGCCCGCCACCACCCGGATCGCCTGCACCAGCTCATTGGCCGGCGCATCCTTCAACAGGAACCCGCTCGCCCCCGCCCGCAGCGCCTCCACCACGTACTCGTCCAGATCGAACGTGGTCAGCACCAGCACCTTCGCCGGACCGTCCCGGCCCGGCCCGGTGATCTGCCGGGTGGCCTCCACCCCGTCCATCCGCGGCATCCGGATGTCCATCAGCACCACATCCGGCTGCAGCGCACGCACCTGGTCCAGCGCCTGCAGACCGTCCCCGGCCTCGCCGACGACCGCAAGGTCCTGCTCGGCCTCCAGGATCATCCGGAACCCGGTACGCAGCAGCGGCTGGTCGTCGACCAGAAGGACGCGGATCGCCACAGGATCTCCCTCGGAATTTCGTACGGCGGCTTCGACGGACGCCGCCCATTCTGCCCTCATCGGACGATCAGGATTCCTCCGGGCCGACCCCCGCCGCATCGGACCTGGGGATGATCACCAACGGGTAGGCCGGGGGAGTACCCCCGAATTCCGGACACACCGCCTGATGATCACACCAGCCGCACAGCTTCGTCGGCCGCGGCTGCCAGTCACCCGACTCCGTCGCCTCCTTGATCGCCTCCCACAGCGCATGCAGCTTCCGCTCCACCCGCTCCAGATCCGCAATCACCGGGTCGTACGTCAACACATCCCCGCTGCCCAGATACACCAGCTGCAGCCGACGCGGCACCACCTGCTTCAGCCGCCACACCACCAGCGCATAGAATTTCATCTGGAACAACGCACCCTCGGCATACTCCGGCCGCGGCGCCTTCCCCGTCTTGTAATCGACGATCCGCACCTCACCCGTCGGCGCCACATCCACCCGGTCGATGATCCCGCGCAGCCGCAGCCCCGACTCCAGCTCCGTCTCCACGAAGAACTCCCGCTCCACCGGCTCCAGCCGAGTCGGGTCCTCCAACGAGAACCAGCGCTCCACCAGCGCCTCGGCCTCCGTCAGCCACCGCGCCAGCCCCGCACCCCCGTCATCCGCCGGAAACAGCCCCGACAGCTCCGGCCGCGACTCCAGCAGCCGGTCCCACTGCCCCGGAACCAATGCCTTCGCCCGCGGCGCCGTCCGCTCCTCCGCCGGATGATCGAAGAGCCGCTCCAGCACCGCATGCACCAGCGTCCCCCGCGTGGCCGCCGCACTCGGCTTCTCCGGCAGCTTGTCGATCACCCGGAACCGGTACAGCAACGGGCACTGCATGAAATCGCTCGCCCGCGACGGGGACAGCGAACTGGGCCGGGCAGCGACCGGCGCGCCATCGGCACCTGCGCCATCGGCACCTGCGGCATCGGGATTCGCGGCACCTGGCACCGCACCGGGACTCGTCGTCATGTCCAAGACCCTACGACCCGCCACCGACAGCACGGGCATACCATCGACGGCAGCACCCCTCGCACTGCATGATCGGAGCATCACCCCGTGCAACGGCGGGGACCCCGCCGGGACACACCAGACACAGCGGCCCCCGCCGGCCGACGCTCACCGAACGAAGGACAGGCCGTGGCAGACACCGACGAAACCGGCGAGCGCCCAGGCCGGCGCTCCGAACCGGGCGGCGGACTCCTCATGGGCCGCCCCTTCGGCGTACCCGTCTACGTCTCGCCCAGCTGGTTCGTGGTCGCCGCCCTCATCACCTGGATCTTCGGCGACCGCCTCGGCCAGGTCCTGCCCGACCTCGGCGCCGTCCGCTACCTCATCGCCCTCTTCTTCGCCATCGCCTTCTACGCCTCCGTACTCGTCCACGAACTCGCGCACGCCGTCGCCGGACTCCGCTTCAAACTCACCGTCCGCCGCATCCAGCTCCAGTTCGTCGGCGGCGCCACCCACGTCGACGAGGCCGGCACCCCCGGCCGCGAATTCGTCCTCGCCGGCGTCGGCCCCCTCCTCTCCCTCCTCCTGGCCGGCGCCTTCTACCTCGGCATGAACGCCGTCGACCCCGGCACCGTCCCCGGCGTCCTGCTGGCCGGCCTGATGATCGCCAACCTGATCGTCGCCGTCTTCAACCTGCTCCCCGGCCTCCCCCTGGACGGCGGTCGCATGCTCCGCGCCGTCATCTGGGGCATCACCGGCCGCGCCATGTCCGGCACCGTCGCCGCCGCCTGGGTCGGCCGCGCCATCGCCGTCGCCGTCCTCCTCGGCCTCCCCCTCCTCACCGAGACCGGAGTCATCGGCTCCGGCAACGACGAGGCCGGCGGCATGGACACCGTCATGAACGCCCTCCTCGCCGCCATCCTCGCGGCGATCATGTGGACCGGCGCCGGCAACAGCCTCCGCATGGCCCGCCTCCGCGAACACCTCCCCGAACTCCGCGCCCGCGCCCTCACCCGCCGCGCCATCCCCGTCGAAGCCGCCACCCCGCTCTCCGAGGCCCTCCGCCGCGCCAACGAAGCAGGCGCCCGCGCCCTGGTCGTCACCGACGGCCACGGCGACCCCACCGCCATCGTCCGCGAAACCTCCATCGCCTCCGTCCCCGAACACCGCCGCCCCTGGGTCGCCGTCAGCACCCTCGCCCAGGACCTCGGCGAGGGCATGAAGGTTTCCGCCGACCTCGCCGGCGAAGAACTCCTCGACCACCTCCGCACCACCCCCGCCACCGAATACCTCGTCCTCCAGCCCGACGGATCCATCTACGGCGTCCTGTCCACCCTCGACGTCGAAAAGGCCTTCTTCAAGGCCATGGCACGGCCCCACTCCTGAAGCCAATACACTGTTCACATGTCCGAACCGACCGGTGCCGCCCGCAGACGCGGGCCCTTCAAGGTCGGGGACCAGGTCCAGCTCACCGACCCCAAGGGACGCCACTACACGTTCACGCTCGAAGCCGGGAAGAATTTCCACACCCACAAGGGTTCCTTCCCGCACGACGAGCTGATCGGCGCTCCCGAGGGCAGTGTTGTCCGTACCACGGGGAACGTCGCGTACCTTGCGCTGCGACCCCTGCTCCCCGACTACGTCCTGTCCATGCCCCGCGGCGCCGCCGTGGTCTACCCCAAGGACGCAGGCCAGATCCTCGCCTTCGCCGACATCTTCCCCGGCGCCCGCGTCGTGGAAGCAGGCGTGGGCTCCGGCTCGCTCAGCAGCTTCCTGCTGCGCGCCATCGGCGACCAGGGCATGCTCCACAGCTACGAGCGACGCGCAGACTTCGCCGAGATCGCCAAGGACAACGTCGAGCGCTACTTCGGCGGCCCGCACCCCGCGTGGCAGCTGACCGTAGGCGACCTCCAGGACAACCTGTCCGACACCGACGTCGACCGCGTGATCCTCGACATGCTCGCCCCCTGGGAATGCCTGGACGCGGTCAAGAAGGCCCTGGTCCCCGGCGGCATCCTCTGCTGCTACGTGGCCACCACCACCCAGCTGTCCAAGACCGTCGAGTCCATCCGCGAGATCGGCTGCTTCGCCGAGCCGCAGCCCTGGGAATCGATGATCCGCAACTGGCACGTGGAAGGCCTCGCCGTCCGCCCCGACCACCGCATGATCGGGCACACCGGCTTCCTCGTCACCGCCCGCCGCCTCGCGGACGGCGTCGAGCCCCCGCTGCGCCGCCGCCGCCCCGCCAAGGGCGCCTACGGCGAGGACTACGAGGGCCCCGGCAGCAGCTCCAGCCGCGGCTAGCCCCACCACAACCCCAAGGCGCCGTGCTGCAGTTCCGGGACATTTCCCGGAACTGCAGCACGGCGCCTCCGCGTTACACGAACCCGCCGTGTGGGCAATCGTGCCGCAGGGCGGCACGGGTGGGCACACGGCACCCACGGGCCCGGACCCACCCTCCCCCAAGCTCTCGGCTTCGCTCGAGCAGGGGGTACCCCCATCGCCCAGCGCAGCGATATGGCACGATGCTGGCTCCCCGTCATCCCCCGCGCAGGAGACGCCCCCGTGCACAACCCCGCCGAGCCCGCCCTCCCGCACACCCACGCCCGGCCCCTGCACTGGCTCACCACCGCCGCCGCCATGGCCGCCATCATCGCCGCAGCCGGACTCCTCCAGCCCACCCCCGCAGCCGGCGCCCGCACCCCCACCCCCACCCCCAAGGCCGCCGCCGCACCCGGCCCCCAGGCCCCCGGCACCCAACCCGCCCCCCAGGCCCCCGCACCCGACCCCCAGGCCGCCGCGTACCCCCTGGACTGCCGAGGCGGACCCCACCAGATCACCGGCACCGCCCAAGGCGACCTCGACGGCGACGGACACCCCGACACCGTGGTCGCCGTCCGCTGCGAAGCAGGCCTGGGAACCCCGCCCAACGCCCTCTACGTCCTCGCCCCCGACCCCGCCGACCGCACCCGCTCCCGGGTCGTCGCCACCCTGCTCCCGGCCGAGCGGCGCCGCCACGTCACCGAGCTCGCGGTACGTGACGGAGCCGTCACTGCGACCCTCCTCGGCTACTCCGCCCCCGAGGTCCCGCGCTGCTGCCCCGACACCCGCGAGCACGCCAAGTGGGCATGGACCGCCGGAAAATTCAGCTTGCAGCTGACAACCACCGAAGCGCGGAGTGCCTGACCGGCTACTCGGCGTCCGGCCCGAACACCTCGACCCGGTCCGAAACCCGACGCACATGAATGCAGTCGCCCGGGCACTCCTTGGCCGAGTCCACCACGTCCTGGAGCAGCACCAGCGGAACCGGAGCAGTCGCCCCCGGCTCCTGCAGCAGCTCGTCCTCCGCGCTCTTCACATACGCCAGACCATCGATGTCCAGCTCGAACACCTCCGGCGCGTACTGGACACAGATGCCGTCGCCGGTGCACAGGTCCTGGTCGATCCAGACCTCCAGCGGCTCTCCGGCGACGCCTCCGGATCCTGCGGTTCCGTCGACGGGAGCCTCCTGCTGCACGGTCATATCCTCTGCCGTCCCCTTGTGCTGTGCGCGGGTGTTGAACAGTTCGACCTTACAACTGGCCGCTTTCCGATGTTGATGGGTGGGTATTCACCTGGCGTGAGGGGATACGCAAGGGTGAAGATCGGACACGCCCCTACCGTCTTTGTGATCTAGGGGTTTCAATCACCACCAGCCCAGGTAGGGTCAGGAAGCGTCCAGCTCCCCTTGGAGGAGGTGAGGACCGTGGCAGCCCACGACGACGACATCAACCGCGGCATCCGGCCCGGTCGGGGGTCCGATGACCCCGCCGGCCAGGTTGCCTATCTCGAGCAGGAAATCGCCGTCCTGCGACGTAAGCTCGCCGACTCTCCGCGACACACGAGGATTCTCGAAGAGCGGATCGTCGAGCTCCAGACAAACCTGGCCGGCGTCTCCGCACAAAACGAGCGACTGGCCAATACCCTCCGTGAAGCCCGCGACCAGATCGTGGCACTCAAGGAGGAAGTCGACCGGCTCGCCCAGCCGCCGGCCGGCTTCGGTGTCTTCCTTCAGGCGAACGAAGACGGCACCGTCGACATCTTCACCGGCGGCCGAAAGCTCCGCGTGAACGTCAGCCCCAGCGTCGAACCGGAAGACCTCCGGCGCGGCCAGGAGGTCATGCTCAACGAAGCGCTCAACGTGGTCGAAGCCATGGAATTCGAGCGGGCCGGGGACATCGTCACCCTCAAGGAAATCCTCGAGGACGGCGAGCGCGCCCTGGTGGTCGGGCACACCGACGAGGAAAGGGTGGTGAGGCTCGCCGAGCCGCTCCTGGACATCACCATCCGCCCCGGCGACGCCCTCCTGCTCGAACCCCGCTCCGGCTACGTCTACGAGGTCGTCCCGAAGAGCGAAGTCGAGGACCTCGTCCTCGAAGAGGTCCCCGACATCGACTACGACAAGATCGGCGGCCTGGGCGACCAGATCGAGCTGATCCGCGACGCCGTCGAGCTCCCGTACCTCTACCCCGACCTCTTCAAGGAGCACGAACTCCGGCCGCCCAAGGGCATCCTGCTCTACGGCCCCCCCGGATGCGGCAAGACGCTCATCGCCAAGGCGGTGGCCAACTCCCTTGCCAAGAAGGTCGCCGAGGTGACCGGACAAGCCGCCGGGAAGTCCTACTTCCTCAACATCAAGGGACCCGAGCTCCTCAACAAGTACGTCGGCGAGACCGAGCGGCACATCCGCCTCGTCTTCCAGCGTGCCCGCGAAAAGGCGAGCGAAGGCACCCCCGTCATCGTCTTCTTCGACGAGATGGAATCCCTCTTCCGCACCCGCGGATCCGGCGTCAGCTCGGACGTGGAGAACACCATCGTCCCCCAGCTGCTCGCCGAGATCGACGGCGTGGAAGGCCTGGAGAACGTCATCGTCATCGGCGCCTCCAACCGCGAAGACATGATCGACCCGGCCATCCTGCGCCCCGGCCGGCTCGACGTGAAGATCAAGATCGAGCGCCCGGACGCCGAGGCGGCCCGGGACATCTTCGCCAAGTACCTCAAGGCCTCGCTGCCCCTGCACACGGAGGACCTCTCCGAGCACCAGGGATCCGCCGAGGTCGCGGTCCACAGCATGATCCAGACCGTTGTGGAGCAGATGTACGCGGAAACCGAGGAGAACCGCTTCCTCGAGGTCACGTACGCCAATGGCGACAAGGAAGTCCTCTACTTCAAGGACTTCAACTCCGGCGCCATGATCCAGAACATCGTCGACCGTGCAAAGAAGATGGCCATCAAGGCCTTCCTCGAGCACAACCAGAAGGGCCTCCGCGTCTCCCACCTCCTCCAGGCCTGCGTGGACGAGTTCAAGGAGAACGAGGACCTGCCGAACACCACCAACCCCGACGACTGGGCCCGGATCTCCGGAAAGAAGGGCGAGCGGATCGTCTTCATCCGCACCCTTGTCACCGGAAAGCAGGGCGCGGACACCGGACGCTCCATCGACACGGTGGCCAACACCGGTCAGTACCTCTGACCGACCGGAGCGGGGCGGCTGCGGAGGCCCTGAAAAGGGCGACCGCAGCCGCCTGCTTTTCAGCCGCCCGGACCACAATTCAATGACAGAAATGATCTCCCCACCAGCGCGGAGCCGCTCTAGGCTCTTCCGTACCGCTCCCGGTCGGGAGCGCCGCCGGGCAAGGAGGGCCGCATGACCGTACGGCGCGTAATGGGGATCGAGACGGAGTACGGGATCTCCGTCCCCGGTCACCCGAACGCCAATGCCATGCTCACCTCGTCCCAGATCGTCAATGCGTACGCGGCGGCGATGCACCGGGCGCGACGCGCCCGCTGGGACTTCGAGGAGGAGAACCCGCTGCGGGACGCCCGCGGCTTCGACCTCGCCCGCGAGGCCGCCGACAGCAGCCAGCTGACCGACGAGGACATCGGCCTGGCCAATGTCATCCTCACCAACGGCGCCCGGCTCTACGTCGACCACGCCCACCCCGAGTACAGCTCGCCCGAGATCACCAACCCGCGCGACGCCGTCCTCTGGGACAAGGCCGGCGAGCGGATCATGGCCGAGGCGGCCGAACGGGCGGCCCAGCTGCCCGGCGCCCAGCCGATCCACCTCTACAAGAACAACACCGACAACAAGGGCGCCTCCTACGGCACGCACGAGAACTACCTGATGAAGCGGGAGACCCCCTTCTCGGACATCGTGCGGCACCTCACCCCGTTCTTCGTCAGCCGCCAGGTGGTGACCGGCGCCGGCCGCGTCGGCATCGGCCAGGACGGCCGCGAGCACGGCTTCCAGATCAGCCAGCGCGCGGACTACTTCGAGGTCGAGGTCGGCCTCGAGACCACCCTCAAGCGGCCCATCATCAACACCCGCGACGAGCCCCACTCGGACGCGGAGAAGTACCGCAGACTGCACGTGATCATCGGCGATGCGAACCTCTCCGAGATCTCGACCTACCTGAAGCTCGGCACCACGGCCCTGGTGCTGTCCATGATCGAGGACGGCTTCATCAACGTGGACCTGGCCGTGGACCAGCCGGTGCGCACCCTGCACCAGGTCTCCCACGACCCGGACCTCCAGCACCTGATCACGCTGCGCAGCGGGCGCACGCTGACCGCCGTACAACTCCAGATGGAGTACTTCGAGCTGGCGCGGAAGTACGTGGAGGAGCGGTTCGGCGCGGACGCGGACGAACAGACCAAGGACGTCCTCTCGCGCTGGGAGGACGTGCTGGGTCGGCTGGAGAGCGACCCGATGAGCCTGGCGGGCGAGCTGGACTGGATCGCCAAGCGGGAGATCCTCGAGGGCTACCGGCGTCGCGACAGCCTGGGCTGGGACGCGGCCCGGCTGCACCTGGTCGACCTCCAGTACTCCGACGTACGCCAGGACAAGGGCCTCTACAACCGTCTGGCCGCCCGCGGCAAGATGAAGCGGCTGCTGGACGAGCCGGCGGTGCAGCGGGCCCAGAGCAAGCCTCCGGAGGACACCCGGGCGTATTTCCGGGGCCGGTGCCTGGAGCAGTACGCGGACGATGTGGCCGCGGCCTCCTGGGACTCGGTGATCTTCGACCTCCCGGGCCGCGATTCGCTCCAGCGGGTTCCGACCCTGGAACCCCTGCGGGGTACCCGGAACCACGTGAAGGAGCTCCTGGACCGCTGCCGTACGGCGGAGGACCTGGTCCGGGTTCTTTCCGGGGGCTGATCGCGGCTGAAAGGCCGCGCGGCCGGGAATCATGAAGGAACCCGGACGTTATGAAAGTGCGGGGACGAATGTCGGACCCTCCTTGTAGGGTCCGACATAAGGTCTGATCTTGAGAGATCCCGATCCGGGGTCTCTCATCGTGAGCGTGCGAACCGAGCGGGGTGAGGTAGACATGGCGACCAAGGACACCGGCGGCGGACAGCAGAAGGCAACGCGCTCGACCGAGGAGGTCGAGGAGACGGCTGCCGAGGCGAGCTCCGACCTCAAGGAACGACAGGAAAAGCTGTCGGACGACGTCGACTCAGTTCTTGACGAGATTGACGATGTACTCGAGGAGAACGCAGAGGACTTCGTGCGCTCATTTGTGCAGAAAGGTGGGCAATGAGGTAAATGTCCGATTCGCCGAACGGGAGGCAGTGTCGATGCTGCTTCAAGGTGCTTGACCCTGCTTCCTTTGCGGCGGATCGGAGCCGCCCCGACGGGCTCCAGACGCGTTGTCGTCAGTGCGTGTCCGAGTACTGTGCGCAGCGCTACCGAGCTCGCCGGGCGGCAGAGGGCAAGCAGGTCCGGGAGAAGGTCGAGGTGCCCACGGGGCACAAGCTGTGCCGGACCTGCGGTGAGGTCAAGCCTCACGGCGAGTGGTATCGGAGGAAGAGCGCTCCCGACGGGCTGTCCTCGCGTTGCAAGGCGTGTCGAAAGCCCAGGGATCGTGAAGGGCACCTGAAGCGCAAGTACGGCATTACGGAGGCCGAGCGGGACGCAATGGTCCGTGCCCAGGGTGGTCTCTGCATCATCTGCCTTCGAGCGCCGGCCGCGCATGTGGATCACTGCCACAAGACGGGTAGGGTCCGAGGCGTACTTTGCCTCAACTGCAACACGGGCCTTGGCCTATTGAAGGAGAGCCCCGACCGTATTCGTCGGGCCATCCAATACCTGGAGGGATCGCGTGGAAGCCAACACACGTAATGCGGGGCGTCTGCCGGCTGCCTTCCTGACGCCGGGCTCTTCATCCTTCATGGACTTCCTGGGTGCGCACTCGCCCGAGATGCTGCCCGGCAACCGTCAGCTGCCGGAAGGGATCGTCGAGGCGCCGCACGGGACGACCATCGTGGCCGCCACCTTCCCCGGCGGGGTCGTGCTCGCCGGTGACCGGCGGGCGACCATGGGGAACATGATCGCGCAGCGGGACATCGAGAAGGTGTTCCCGGCCGATGAGTACTCGGCCGTCGGGATCGCCGGCACTGCCGGTCTCGCCGTCGAGATGGTCAAGCTGTTCCAGCTGGAGCTGGAGCACTTCGAGAAGGTGGAGGGCGCGACGCTCTCCCTGGAGGGCAAGGCCAACCGCCTGTCCACCATGATCCGCAGCAACCTCGGCATGGCCATGCAGGGTCTCGCCGTCGTCCCGCTGTTCGCCGGCTGGGACGAGGGCAAGGAGAAGGGCCGGATCTTCTCCTACGACGTGACCGGCGGTCGCTCCGAGGAGCACGGGTTCGCCGCCACCGGCTCCGGGTCGATCTTCGCCCGGGGTTCCATGAAGAAGCTGTACCGCAGCGATCTGACGGAGCAGCAGGCGACCACCCTGGTCGTGCAGGCCCTCTACGATGCCGCCGACGACGACTCGGCGACCGGTGGGCCGGACCTGTACCGGCGGATCTTCCCCATCATCACCGTCATCACCGACGAGGGCTTCCGCAGGCTCTCCGAAGAGGAGTCCTCGGCGCTGGCGCGTTCGGTCACGGAACGGCGGATGGAGCAGCCCGACGGCCCGCGTGCCGCCCTTCTGTAAGCGTAAGTTGTCGTCAGCCCAGAAGAAGAAAGGGGCGGATAGCCGGTGTCGACTCCGTTCTACGTCTCACCTCAGCAGGCCATGGCCGACCGGGCCGAGTACGCCCGGAAGGGCATTGCGCGCGGTCGCAGCCTGGTTGTGCTCCAGTACGCCGACGGCATCGTGTTCGTCGGTGAGAACCCGTCCCGTGCGCTGCACAAGTTCAGCGAGATCTATGACCGGATCGGCTTCGCCGCGGCCGGCAAGTACAACGAGTACGAGAACCTGCGGATCGGCGGTGTGCGCTATGCCGATCTGCGCGGGTACACCTATGACCGGGACGATGTGACGGCCCGTGGGCTGGCCAACGTCTATGCCCAGACGCTCGGCACGATCTTCTCCTCGGCCGGGGAGAAGCCGTACGAGGTGGAGCTGGTGGTGGCGGAGGTCGGGGCCACGGCCGCCGGGGACCAGATCTACCGGTTGCCGCATGACGGCTCGATCGTGGACGAGCACGGTTCGGTGGCGGTCGGCGGCAATGCCGAGCAGATCAGCAGTTACCTGGACCAGCGCCATCAGGACGGGATGTCCCTGCCCGAGGCGCTGAAGCTGGCGGTGCAGGCGCTGTCCAGCCAGGCCAATGGTGCCGACCGGGAGATTCCGGCGGAGCGGCTGGAGGTTGCGGTGCTGGACCGTACGCGGACCCAGCAGCGGAAGTTCAAGCGGATCCGGGGCCGGCAGCTGGCGCGGCTGCTGGAGCCGGAGGTGACGCCGGCTGCGCAGGCGGATGCCGTCTCGAACGACGAGGCGCCCGAGGATTCCGAGTAGCAGGTCGTATGACAGCGCCCTGGTCCGCCGTTCGGCGGGCCGGGGCGCTGTTGTGTTCAGGGGGTCGGTGGCGGGGCGGTGGAGCCGCGGACGACGAGGTGGACGGGGATGTCGGGGGCGGTCCAGGTCTGGCCGTCGAGGACGGCGAGGAGGGCGCTCATGCCCTGTCGGCCGACGTGTTCGGCGGGCAGGGAGACGGTGGTGAGTTCGGGTTCGACGGCGGTGGCGAGGGCGAGGTCGTCGAAGCCGGTGACGGAGAGGTCTTCGGGGATGCGCAGGCCGAGTCGGCGGGCGGCTTTGCAGGCGCCGACGGCGAGGATGTCGTCGTCGCAGATCACGGCGGTGGGGTGGGGGCCGGGGCCGGAGAGGGCGGTTTCCATGGCGGCGGTGGCGGCGGGGACGTCGAGTGCGGAGCGGACGGTGCGCAGCCGGGTGTGAGGGCCGAGCGCCTCGGTGAGGGCTCTGGCGCGGACGTCGAAGGTCCAGGAGTCCACTGCTGAGGCGAGGTGCAGGAAGCTGCGGTGGCCGAGGCCGAGGAGGTGTTCGGTGGCTTGGCGGGTGCCGTCGGCGAGGGCGAGGTTGACGAAGGCGGCGGCTCCGCCGGTGGTGGGGTCGCTGTCGAGCATGACGAGGGGGAGTTCGGTGCCGGCTCCGCTGATGGCTGCGAGGGCGTCGGCGGCCATGGAGGAGGCGATGACTCCGTCGAGGGCGGCGCTGGCGGAGGCGAAGGGGTTGCGGGCGGGGCCGGTGCCGTCGGGGGAGAGGTAGAGGACCACGCTGAAGCCGTGTTCGGCGGCGATCTGGGCGGCGCCGGTGTAGACGCGGGCGAAGAATTCGTTGGTGAGGGCGGGGACGACGAGGAGGGCGGTGCGGGTGGAGCCGAGGCGGAGGCTGCGGGCGGCGAGGTTGGGGCGGTAGCCGAGTTCGGTGGCGGCGTGGCGGACCTGTTCGGCGGTGCGTTCGGAGACCCGGCCGCGCCATTTGTCGCCGAGGACGAGGGAGACGGTGGCCTGGGAGACGCCGGCCCGGCGGGCGACGTCCCGGCTGGTGGGTCTCGTCACATGCGGCTCCTGTTGTGCGAGGTCGCGGGTGGGTCGGGGTTCTCGGGGTGGACCCGGGGATTGTGGCCATGGTACGTATGACCCGTCACGTTATACGTATTACCTCGGTAGTAGGCTCCGGGGCGAAATGGCGGAAAGGGGCGTTCCATGGCCGCTGGATACGCGGAACTGCTCAGAACCCGGCACGCGGCGAGGCTGCTCATAGGCACTCTCGTGGGCCGGCTGCCCAATGGCACGGCGCCGATCGCGATCGTGCTGTTCACCCGGGCGGAGGGTGGCAGCTACAGCCTGGCGGGCGCCCTCGCGGCTGTGTACGGCGTGGCGAACGCCGTGGGCCAGCCGCTGCTGGGCCGGGCCGTGGACCTCTTCGGGCAGCCCCGGGTCCAGTTGCCGGCGGCGCTGCTGTCCGCGCTCGGCATGGTGTGGCTGGTGGCCGCGGGTACGGGTGCGCCGGTCGCGGCGTATGCCGCGGTGGTGGTCGCCGGTCTCTTCACGCCGCCGCTGGAGGGCGGGCTGCGGGCGCTGTGGCCGAAGGTGCTGGGCGGCCGGGAGGAGCAGGTGCACAAGGCGTACGCCATGGATGCGGTGGCCCAGGAGGTCATGTTCACGGTCGGACCGCTGCTGGTGACGCTGTGCGTGGCGGTGTGGGACGCGGGTGTGGCGCTGCTGGTGCTCAATGCGGTGGGCGTGCTCGGGGCGCTCTCCGTGGTGGTGTCGGAGCCCTCCCGCACCTGGCGGTCGGAGCCGCGTGAGGCGCACTGGCTGGGGGCGCTGCGCTCGGGCGGGCTGCTGGCGCTGCTGGGTGCGTTCTTCTTCGTGGGGACGGCGCTGGGGTCGATCACCGTCGCGGGTGTGGCCTATGCGGACGATCACGGGAACGAGGCCGTGTACGGGTGGCTGATGGCGGCGCTGGGGCTGGGCGCGCTGATCGGCGGGGTGGCCTACGGGGCGCGGGAGTGGGCGGGGGCGCCGGAGCGGCGGCTGCGGGCGCTGGTGGCGCTGCTGGCCGTGTGTTATCTGCCGCTGATGCTGACGCCGGGTCCGGTGGCGATGACGGCTCTCGCCGCGCTGGCGGGGGTGTTCCTGGCGCCGGCCATCGCCTGTGCGTTCATCGTGGTGGACCGGCATGCTCCGGTGGGTACGGTCACGGAGGCGTTCTCCTGGCTGGTGACCTTTTTCGGGGTGGGCGCGGCGATCGGTACGGCGGTGGCGGGGCCGGCCGTGGAACTGGGCGGTACGGCGGCGAGCTTCGGGGTGGCGAGTGTGGGCGGGGGCCTGGCCCTGCTGGTCCTGATGGTCACTCAGAAGGTCCTGGCGGCTCCTGCCCGGGCGCGTACGGTGGCGGGCTCCGCGGGTGTGCTCATGGAAAACTGATCGAAACGGCGCTCTCGAACCCGGTTTCAGAACACAGCAGAAGGCGTAATGTTCAGTCATGGACCGCCGCATTTTCGGGCTGGAGAACGAGTACGGCGTCACGTGCACGTTCAGGGGACAGCGCCGACTGTCTCCTGACGAAGTGGCGCGCTACCTCTTCCGCCGTGTTGTGTCATGGGGCCGCAGCAGCAATGTCTTCCTGCGGAACGGCGCCCGCCTGTACCTCGATGTGGGTTCACATCCGGAATATGCAACTCCCGAATGTGACAACGTGACCGAACTGGTCACCCACGACAAGGCCGGCGAGCGCATTCTCGAAGGCCTGCTCGTCGATGCCGAACGCCGCCTGCACGAGGAGGGAATCGCGGGCGACGTCTACCTCTTCAAGAACAACACCGACTCTGCGGGCAACTCCTACGGCTGCCACGAGAACTATCTGGTGGCACGGCACGGGGAATTCTCCCGCCTGGCGGACATTCTCATTCCGTTCCTGGTGACCCGGCAGCTGATCTGCGGGGCCGGCAAGGTGCTGCAGACGCCCCGGGGTGCGGTCTACTGCGTCAGCCAGCGGGCCGAGCACATCTGGGAGGGCGTCAGCTCCGCGACCACCCGGTCCAGGCCGATCATCAACACCCGGGACGAGCCGCACGCGGATGCCGAGCGCTACCGGCGCCTGCACGTGATCGTCGGCGATTCGAACATGTCCGAGACGACCATGCTCCTCAAGGTCGGCGCGACCGACCTGGTGCTGCGCATGATCGAGGCGGGCACGGTGATGCGGGACCTCACCCTGGAGAACCCCATCCGGGCGATCCGGGAGGTCAGCCATGACATCACCGGTCAGCGGAAGGTGCGGCTGGCCAGCGGCCGGGAGGCCTCTGCGCTGGAGATCCAGCGGGAGTACTACGACAAGGCCGTGGACTTCGCCGAGCGCCGGGGGATCCGTACCGGCACGGTGGAGCAGGTGCTGGAGCTGTGGGGCCGCACGCTCGACGCGATCGAGCAGGAGGACCTGGACCGGATCGACACCGAGATCGACTGGGTGATCAAGTACAAGCTCATCGAGCGGTACCGGGCCAAGCACAACATGACCATGTCCAATCCGCGGGTGGCCCAGATAGACCTCGCGTACCACGACATCCACCGTCGGCGGGGGCTGTACTACCTGCTGGAGCGCAAGGGGCAGACGGCGCGGATCTGCAATGACCTGAAGATCTTCGAGGGCAAGTCGGTGCCCCCGCAGACCACCCGGGCGCGGCTGCGCGGCGACTTCATCCGGCGGGCGCAGGAGCAGCGCCGGGACTTCACGGTGGACTGGGTGCACCTGAAGCTGAACGACCAGGCGCAGCGCACGGTGCTGTGCAAGGACCCGTTCCGTTCGGTGGACGACCGGGTGGAGAAGCTGATCGCCGGTATGTAGGCGGTATGCAGTCGGCATGTCGGACGTTGCGCCGGCCCCGTGCATGTGGTGCACGGGGCCGGTGTGCTGCCGGGGGCTTGGTTGTCGGCTACCAGCCCGTAGAGTGGCTGGGACCGACGACCACCCCCTGCTACCCCGAGGACCACTGTGCGACGCCGACTTGCTGCCGCGCTCATCGTGCCGGCCCTGATGCTCACCGCGGCCTGCGGAGAGAGCGACGATTCCGGGAAGACGAAGGGCGCCGAGGCTTCGCAGTCGCCCCAGATGCCCGAGGTTCCCAAGCCGGTCGCTGCGGCCGACCCGATGCCGACGGTGGCCGGGGAGGCGGGCAAGAAGCCGGAGATCACCGTGCCCAAGGGTGACCCGAGCGGGAAGTTCGTGGTGGCCACCCTCACCGAGGGTTCGGGGCCGGTGGTGCAGAAGAACGACCTGGTGGTCACGAAGTACACCGGCAAGGTCTGGAAGAGCGGCAAGGAGCTGGCTCCCGGCTCCTACGACCAGGGCGGCACCTCGCTGGTGGTGACGGCGGGCGCGCCGACCATGCTGCCGATGTTCAGTGAGGCCGTGACCGGCAAGAAGGTCGGCAGCCGGGTGCTGGTCGTGGCGCCGCCGTCGGCGGCCTTCGGTGAGCAGGGCAAGCAGGAGCTGGGCGTCGCCCCGACCGACAACCTGGTGTTCGTGCTCGATGTGGCCGAGCTGATGCCGAAGAAGGCCGAGGGTACGCAGGCGTCGATCCCGGCCGAGCTGCCGCAGATCAAGGCGGACAAGGACGAGGCCGCCGAGATCAAGATCCCCAAGAACGACCCGCCGAAGGAGCTCGTCAGCAAGGTGCTGATCGAGGGCAAGGGTGCCGAGGTCAAGAGCGGTCAGACGGTGTACATGCAGTACAGCGGTGCCGCCTGGAAGGTCAACGAGGGCAAGGACAAGGCGACCCTCTTCGACACTTCCTGGAAGACCGGCGCGCCGTTCACCACGGTGATCGGCCAGGGCCAGGTCATCGAGGGCTGGGACAAGGGTCTGGTCGGCAAGAAGGTCGGTGACCGGGTGCTGCTGGTGATCCCGCCGGCGCAGGCGTACAAGGACCAGGACAAGGGCCCGGAGCTTCCGGCCAACTCGACGCTGGTGTTCGTCGTCGACATCGTCGGGGCAATGTAAGACTGTCCCCTTGACCGGTTCGTACGTCTGAGGAGCAGTGCAGTGAGCGACAAGCTCGAGAAGCCCGAGATCGACTTCCCCGAGGGCGCGGCCCCGAAGGACCTTGTCATCGAGGACCTCTGGGAGGGCAACGGCACCGAGGCCAAGGCCGGTTCCCGGGTCTCGGTCCACTACGTGGGCGTGGCCTTCTCCACCGGCGAGGAGTTCGACGCGTCCTGGAACCGCGGCGCGCCGCTGCAGTTCCAGCTCGGTGTCGGCCAGGTCATCGCGGGCTGGGACCAGGGTGTCCAGGGCATGAAGGTCGGCGGCCGTCGCAAGCTGACGATCCCCGCGCACCTCGCCTACGGCGACCGTGGCGCGGGCAACGCGATCGCCCCGGGCGAGACGCTGATCTTCGTCTGCGACCTGATGGGCGCCTGATCCGCGTACGCGTGATCGGTTGTGAGGGCCCCCGCCGTACGGCGGGGGCCCTCGCTTTTGCCCGGGCGCGCCGGGGCGGTACGGTCAGCGGTCACGACTGGTGAGTTCTGGTGAGTTCTGCTTCTGTACGTGCGGAGAAGGGTGGGGCGGGCGTCGATGGCGATTGCCAAGGCCGAGCGGTTGATGAACCTGGCACTGTGTCTGCTGGGGACCCGCCGGCCGCTCAGCAAGCGCGAGCTGCGGGGGTCCATCGAGGCGTACATGGAGGCCGGCAACGACGAGTCCTTCAACCGCATGTTCGAGCGGGACAAGGACGATCTGCGGGAACTCGGCCTGGTGATCGAGACCGTGGAGAACCTGGACGGGGAGATCGGCTATCTCGCCCGGCGGGACAGCAACACCCTGCCCCCGGTCTCGCTGGACGCCGAGGAGGCCGCCGCGCTGGGCCTCGCCGCCAAGGTGTGGCAGCAGGCCCGGCTGGCCGGTGCCGCCAGTGGCGCGCTGCAGAAGCTGAGGGCCGGCGGGATGCCGGAGGCCGAGGACCCGTACGAGGGCCGGCACAGCGCGATCGAGCCGCGGATCCCCGTGCACGAGGCGGCGTTCGAGCCGCTCATGCTGGCCTGCCGGGACCGGCGGCCGGTGGTCTTCGACTACCGCAAGTCCAATGCGGCGCGCCCCGAGCCGCGTCAGGTGGAGCCGTGGGCGCTGGAGTGCTGGCGCGGCCACTGGTACCTGGCGGGCTTCGACCGCGACCGTGGCGCGGAGCGGGTGTTCCGGCTGTCCCGGATCACCGGCAAGGTCCGCTCGCGGGCTGGCCGGTACACGGCCGAGGTGCCGGACGTGGTGACCGTACGGGAGACGGTGGCCGAGTGGGCCGGGGACATCACGGACCGGACGGCGCGGATCCGGCTGCGGGCCGGGGCGGGCTATCCGCTGCGGGCGCGGGCGACCGTGGTCCGGGAGGGCGGGGACGGCTGGGACGAGCTGGAGATCCCGTACGGGCACGGGCTGGACGCCTGGCTGGTGGAGTTCGGGCCGGACGTGGTGGTGGTGGAACCCGCTGATCTGCGGGCCGATGTGGTGGACCGGCTGCGTGCCGTGGCCAAGGGCTGAGGGGGATTCGTACCGCGATGGCTGCGAAGGCTGCGAACGCGATTGACCAGACCCGCCGGATGCTGTCCCTGGTGACGTATCTGCGCGAGCGCCCGGGGGCGCACATTGCCGATGTGGCGCGGGCCTTCGGGATCACCGAGGACGAGCTGATCTCGGACCTGGACGTTCTGCCCATGTGCGGGACCAGTTTCCGGGGCGGGGACCTGCTGGACATCGACACGGACGGGGAGCGCATCTGGTGGCGCAACCCGGACGCGTCGGGGGAGTCCACGGCGGAGCCGCTGCGGCTGGCCGCGGACGAGGCGACCGCGCTGCTGGTGGCGGCGCGGGCGGTGGCGACCCTGCCGGGGCTCCGGGAGAGCGACCGGGATGCGCTGCTGCGGGCCACGGCGAAGCTGGAGGCGGCGGCGGGAGAGGCGGCCGGGGCCAGCGCCAGGCTGTCGGTGACCTTCGAATCGGAGGGCGGGGTCTTCGCGGACGTCGACCGGGCGATCACCGAGGGGCGGCGGCTGTGGCTGCGGTACTACTCGCCGGCCCGGGACGAGCTGACCGAGCGGACGGTGGACCCGATCCGGCTGTTCGCGGTGGGCCACACCTACCTGGAGGGCTGGTGCCATCTGTCGGAGGCTCGGCGGACCTTCCGGCTGGACCGGGTGGCGGAGATCCGGCTGCTGGACGAGCGGGCCGAGCCACCGGCCATCGAGCCGCGCGATCTGTCCGAGGGGCTGGTGCAGCCGGCGGCCGAGGACCCGGAGGTGGTGGTCGAGGTGGGGCCGGGCGGTCGCTGGGTCGCCGAGTACTACCCGCACGACAGCGCGGCCGAGCTGCCGGACGGCGGCCTGCGGATCACCCTGCGGACCCCGGACCCGGCGAGCCTGCGGCGGCTGGCGCTGCGGCTGGGCCGGGACGGCCGGATCGTGGCGCCGGCCGGCCTGGCGGAGAGCGCCAGGCAGGCGGCCACGGACGCGCTGGCCCACTACGGCCATGGCGTGCCGCCGGCAGGCTGAGCCTCGGCTGAGCCGGCGCTCCGGCGGCACTGGGGCAGGCCTGCGCCTGCCGGGCCGGTGCCCGGGCCGGGGTTTCGTGTCGGGGCCGGCCCCGGGCAGGGCCCAGGCGGGCCCCGGCGGGTCGGAGCGCCGGCTGTGCCTTGGCGGAGCTGGTACTCCGGCCGGGCCGGTGCCGGCCCCCCGATCGAGCCCGGCGGGTGGGCGAGTCCGGCTGGGTCGTACGGCAGGACGCCGGGCCACGGCGCAGGCCGGTCGCGCCGACGGTGGTCGGCATCCTGCCTTACGGCTCGGGGCTCCGGCACGGATGGCCGGATCCGGCCCAGGGCATCGCTGCGCCGTCCCGGGCCGGGCGGTACGGGGGCCGGCCGTACCGCCCGAGCCGTGTCCGGGGCCGGGCGCCGGGCCCGCCTTCCCGCCGGGCCACGGGGCCGGGCGTACCGGCCAGGGCGGGTGCCGGGTGGGGCCCCGGGTGGGTGAGGTGGGGGGAAATCCGGCGGGGGTGGGGGGTTGGGTGGGATGGTGGGGCCGGGCTAGGCCCCGGGTGGTCGGGGTGGCGGGAGTGAGGGGGCTGCGGGGATGGCAGGGGATTTCGGGTGGTCGGGGGTGGCCGGGCAGGCCGGCACGGGCGCGGGGCGCGTCAGCTTCAAAGCGGCCTGTCCCGACTGCCGCGCCCGCTTCGAGCTTGCCGCCGGCGCCCTGCGCCTGGCCATCGGCGGCAGCCGCCGCACCACCTTCTACTCCTTCACCTGCCCCGAGTGCGGCGCCGCGGTCCGCAAACCCGCCGGGGAGCGCATCGTCGAGCTCCTCACCGGTGGCGGCGTGAGCACCCTGCGCAGCATCTGATCCGGTCGGTGCCCTAGGCTCGGTCCATGCTGTGGCCGATGCTCGCAATCGCCCTGGGATTCCTCGGGCTCGCCGTCCTCGCCGTGCTGGCCCTGAAGGTCGGCATCGAGGTCAGACGGCTGTCCGGGCAGGTCGCGGAGTCGGCGCGCAGGATCGGGGACGCCTCCGGCGACCTCGAGCGCGCCGCCGAGGACCTGGCGCGGACCGGCCACGCCGTACGGCCGTAGCCTCCCGTAGCTCCCCGTTCTCACGCCGTTCACTCTCCCGGTCCCAGGCAAGCAGGGGTACCCCGGGGGATTGCCGCGCGTTTACCCCTGCGGGTTACGATCCTTGGCAGTACGGCTTCCGGACTTCCGTCCGGACCGGCCGCCATCACCACCTCCAGCCGCTTCGGTGAGAAGGAAGTCACACATGATCGGCAATCTGAAGCCTCTCGAGATCATTCTGATCATCGCTGTCATCCTGCTGCTGTTCGGTGCCAAGAAGCTGCCGGAGATGGCCCGTTCCCTCGGCAAGTCGGCCCGCATCCTCAAGAGCGAGGCCAAGGCCATGAAGAAGGACGGCGAGGACCCGCAGGCCGACGCCACGCCGGCCGCGCCCACCGCCGACGCCCCGCAGCAGGCTGCCCCGCGTACGATCCAGGCCGCGCCCGGTGATGTCACCAGCTCGCGCCCGGTCAACGAGCCCAACCGCACCACGCAGGGCTGATCCCCGCCGGACGCCCCGGACGCACCGTCAGCCAGCTGCAACGAGACAAGGGACGTGGGTTGCTCAAGTCTGCCCGCAAGCAGGAGAAACCAGGCAAGCAGGAGAAGGACGCCGAAGGGCGGATGCCGCTTGTCGAGCACCTGCGTGAGCTGCGAAACCGCCTGCTGAAGTCGGTCCTGGCGATCCTCGTGATCACCATCGTCGCGGCCTTCTTCTACAAGGACCTCATCGACTTCCTGCTGAAGCCGATGCTGGACTCCGTCGGCTGTACGGACGGAGTGGTGGACCAGCGCAACGGCCGGCCCTGTGCCGACATGACCGTGAACGGCCTCATCGCGCCGTTCTCGATCGCCCTCAAGGTGTCCCTGATGGCCGGTGTGGTGCTGTCCGCACCGGTGTGGCTGTACCAGCTGTGGGCGTTCGCCGCCCCGGGCCTGCACAGCCACGAGAAGAAGTACGCGATGAGCTTCGTCGCGATCGGCGCGCCCCTGTTCGCGGGCGGCGCGGTGCTCGCGTACACGATCCTTCCGCAGACCGCCACGATCCTGCTCGACTTCACCCCCGAGCACGCGCGCAACCTGCTGCCGGTCGACGACTACCTCGACCTGGTCACTCGCATGGTGCTCGTCTTCGGGCTGGCCTTCGAGCTGCCGCTGCTACTGGTCCTGCTGAACTTCACCGGAGTGCTGACCGCCAAGCGGCTGGCCGGCTGGTGGCGTGCCTTCATCCTCGGCATCACGGTCTTCTCGGCCTTCGCGACGCCCACCGGTGACCCGCTCACCATGCTGTCGCTGGCCGCCCCGATCGTGGCCCTCTACTTCATTGCGCTTGGCATCTGCCTGATCAACGACAAGCGGCGGCAGCGGAACGACCCGAACGCAGGGCTCGACGACGACGAGGCCGCGGAGCTGGATCTGACCCCCGCCCCCCTCGGCGAGATCGAATCGGTGGCAGCCCCGGCCGCGCTGCCCGAGCAGGCCGACGGGGGCCGGCACCGGATCAACGGTTACGACGACGCGACCTGACAGGTACATTTCGGTGGGTGAGCGCCGAGATCACCCTCTTCGTCAATCCCACCGCCGGACGCGGCCGGGGCGCGCACGCCGCGCAGCCGGCCGCTTCCGCACTCCGGGCCGCCGGCTATTCGGTACGGACGGTCGTCGGCACCGACGCCGCTGACGCGCTGGCCCGGCTGCGGACCGCCGTACGCGAGGGCACCGGCGCGGTGATCGCCGTCGGCGGCGACGGGGTGGTCCACCTCGCGCTGCAGGCGCTGGCCGGGACCCTGACCCCGCTCGGGGTGATCGCGGTGGGCACCGGCAACGATTTCGCCCGGGCGCTCGGGCTGCCCGTACGGGATCCGGCCGGGGCGGGCCGGCTGGCCGCCGAGGCGCTCAAGGAGGGCCGGGTCCGGGAGATCGACCTGGGCCGGATCGGCTCCGCGGCGGACCCCATGTCGGACTCCGCGGGCCGCTGGTACGGGACCGTGCTGTGCTCCGGCTTCGACTCGCGGGTCAACGACCGGGGCAACCGGATGCGGTGGCCGTCCGGCCGGTTCAAGTACGACCTCGCGATGGTCGCCGAACTGGCCGCCTTCCGGCCCTTCCCGTACCGGATCACCCTGGACGACGGTCCGGTGATCGAGACCGAGGCCACGCTGGTCGCGGTCGGCAACGGGTCCTCGTACGGCGGCGGCATGCAGATCTGCGCGGACGCGGTCCCCGACGACGGGCTCTTCGACATCACGGTGGTCGGCGACTGCTCCCGGGCCACCCTGCTGAAGGTGTTCCCGCAGGTGTACAAGGGCACCCACCTCGGCCACCCCAAAGTGACCGTGCACCGCGCCGCGAAGATCACCCTGGCGGCGCCGGGGATCACCGCCTACGCCGACGGCGAGCCGCAGGGGCCGCTTCCGGTGACCGCCGAATGCGTGCCGGGTGCGGTGCAGCTGATCATGTAAATGATCGCGACTGTTGTCAGAGGGGGCGGGTAGGCTCGACTGCAAGATGACCGAGGACCTCTCTCCCGCCGAGCGGTACGCCGCTGCCCGGATCCGCGCCGCAGAGGAGGCCACTGCCCTGGCCCCCTTCCGCGAGATGTACGAATTCGATCTGGACCCGTTCCAGATCGACGCCTGCAAGGCCCTGGAGACCGGAAAGGGCGTGCTTGTCGCCGCCCCCACCGGTTCGGGCAAGACCATCGTCGGCGAGTTCGCCGTCCACCTCGCCCTGACCCAGGGCCGCAAGTGCTTCTACACCACCCCCATCAAGGCCCTGTCGAACCAGAAGTACGCCGACCTCGTCAAGCGCTACGGCGCCGAGAAGGTCGGCCTGCTCACCGGTGACAACAGCGTCAACTCCGAGGCGCCGGTCGTGGTCATGACCACCGAGGTGCTCCGCAACATGCTGTACGCGGGCTCGCAGTCGCTGCTCAACCTGGGCTATGTGGTGATGGACGAGGTGCACTACCTCTCCGACCGGTTCCGCGGGGCCGTCTGGGAAGAGGTGATCATCCACCTCCCCGAGTCGGTGACCCTGGTGTCGCTGTCGGCCACGGTCTCCAATGCCGAGGAGTTCGGCGACTGGCTGGACACCGTGCGCGGCGACACCGAGGTGATCGTCTCCGAGGAACGGCCGGTTCCGCTGTGGCAGCACGTCATGGCCGGCCGGCGGATCTACGACCTCTTCGAGGAGGAGTCCGACCACGGCGGTCGCGGCTCCGCCCGCCGCGAGGTCAACCCCGACCTGCTGCGCATGGCGCGGGAGGAGAACAGCCGGACGTACAACCCGCGCGAGCGGCGGCGCGGCAAGATGGTCCGGGAGGCCGACCGCGAGCGGGAGCGCCGCTCCCGCAACCGGATCTGGACCCCGGGCCGCCCCGAGGTCATCGAGCGGCTCGACCGCGAGGGCCTGCTGCCCGCCATCACCTTCATCTTCAGCCGGGCCGGCTGCGAGGCCGCCGTACAGCAGTGCCTGTACGCGGGCCTGCGGCTCAACGACGACGTGGCGCGCCTGAAGGTGCGCGAGATCGTCGAGGAGCGGACCGCCGCCATCCCCGCCGAGGACCTGAACGTACTCGGCTACTACGAGTGGCTGGAAGGCCTGGAGCGGGGCATCGCCGCGCACCACGCCGGCATGCTGCCGACCTTCAAGGAGGTCGTGGAGGAGCTGTTCGTCCGGGGCCTGGTGAAGGCCGTGTTCGCCACCGAGACGCTGGCGCTGGGCATCAACATGCCCGCGCGGACAGTCATCCTGGAGAAGCTGGTCAAGTGGAACGGCGAGCAGCACGCCGACATCACCCCGGGTGAGTACACCCAGCTGACCGGCCGGGCCGGGCGGCGCGGAATCGATGTCGAGGGCCATGCGGTGGTGCTGTGGCAGCGCGGGATGGACCCGGGAGCCCTGGCGGGCCTCGCGGGTACCCGTACGTATCCGCTGCGGTCCAGCTTCAAGCCCTCGTACAACATGGCGGTCAACCTGGTCCAGCAGTTCGGCCGGCACCGGTCGCGCGAGCTGCTGGAGACCTCCTTCGCGCAGTTCCAGGCGGACCGCTCGGTGGTCGGGATCTCCCGGCAGGTGCAGCGCAACGAGGAGGGCCTGGAGGGCTACCGCGAGGGCATGACCTGCCATCTCGGGGATTTCGAGGAGTACGCGCAGCTGCGCCGCGACCTCAAGGACCGGGAGACGGATCTGGCCAAGCAGGGCGCGGCCCAGCGCCGGGCCCAGGCCGCCGCCTCGCTGGAGCGGCTCAAGCCGGGCGATGTCATCCACGTGCCCACCGGCAAGTTCGCCGGGCTGGCGCTGGTGCTGGACCCGGGCGTGCCGGCCGGGCGGTCCAACGGGCACCGCGGGCACGAATACCAGGAGGGGCCGCGGCCGTTGGTGCTGACCGCCGAGCGGCAGGTCAAGCGGCTGGCCGGGATCGACTTCCCGGTGCCGGTGGAGCCCGTCGAGCGGATGCGGATCCCCAAGTCCTTCAACCCGCGTTCCCCGCAGTCCCGTCGGGACCTGGCCTCGGCGCTGCGCACCAAGGCCGGGCACATCGTGCCGGACCGCCACCGGCGCGGCCGGGCCGAGGCGGCCGACGACCGTGAGATCGCGCGGCTGCGCGCGGCGCTGCGGGCGCATCCCTGCCACGGCTGTGACGAGCGGGAGGACCACGCCCGCTGGGCGGAGCGGTACCTCCGTCTGCAGCGGGACACCAAGCAGCTGGAGCGGCGGATCGAGGGCCGGACGAACACGATCGCCCGCACCTTCGACCGGATCCATGCGCTGCTGACCGAGCTGGACTACCTGCGCGAGGACGAGGTCACCCAGCACGGCAGGCGACTGGCCCGGCTGTACGGGGAGTTGGACCTGCTGGCCTCGGAGTGCCTGCGGGCGGGCATCTGGGAGGGGCTGTCCCCGGCCGAACTGGCCGCCTGCGTCTCGGCGTTGGTGTTTGAGGCGCGGCAGTCCGACGACGCGGTGGCACCGAAGGTGCCGGGTGGCGCGGCCAAGGCGGCGCTCGGTGAGATGGTGCGGATCTGGGGCCGGCTGGACGCGCTGGAGGAGGAGCACCGGATCAACCAGACGGAGGGCGTGGGCCAGCGGGAGCCGGACCTCGGCTTCGCGTGGCCGGTGTACCAGTGGGCCTCCGACAAGAGCCTGGACGAGGTGCTGCGCGAGGCGGAGATGCCGGCCGGGGACTTCGTCCGCTGGTGCAAGCAGGTCATCGACGTGCTCGGGCAGATCGCGGCGGCGGCTCCGGCCTCGGGTCCGGCTTCGGCGGAGGGTGGCAACGGCAGCACGGTGGCGCGGAATGCGCGCAAGGCCGTGGACGCCCTGTTGCGCGGTGTGGTGGCCTACAGCTCGGTGGGCTAGCGAGACCGGTGAGCGGCCGGCCGCCGCGCGAGGAACTCCTCGACGCGGCGGCCGAGCTCTTCACCCGCAACGGGTACGCGGCCACCACCATCCGGGCGCGCTCTACCTGCTGCCCGAGGTGAGCGGCGAACGGTTCGCCCCGTTCCGCCGGATGCGGGCCGAACTCGCGCCCCGGACCGGCCGGTGCAGATCTTCGCCGAGGCGACCGCGGACGCGGCCCTGCGGATCGCGGGCGTCAGCCAGCCTCAGGCCTCGGGGCCCTCGCTCCCCTCCGACCAGGCCCGGTAGTCCGTCCAGGCCCGCAGGGTCCGCCCGCTCTCGAAGCGGTGTGTCAGTCCGGTCACCGGATCGGTGAACTCCAGCCTGCGGGCGAGGAGTTGCAGCGGACGGCGGTAGTCGTCCGGCGCCGGGTCGGTGACCTTCGGGTAGACGGGGTCGCCCAGGATCGGCAGGCCGAGGCTGTTCATGTGCACCCGCAGCTGGTGGGTGCGGCCGGTGTGCGGGATCAGCCGGTAGCGGCCCAGCCCGGGCCGGTGCTCCAGCAGTTCCACCGTGGTCTGCGCATTGGGCTCGCCGGGGACCTCGGCGGCGGCGATGACCCCGCGGGTCTTCTCGATCCGGCTGCGCACGGTACGGGGGAAGTCGGCCGCCGGATCGTACCGGGCCAGCGCCTCGTACTCCTTGAGCACTGCCTTCCGCTGGAACAGCAGCTGGTAGGCGCCGCGGTCCTCGGGACGGATGCTGAACATCACCAGACCCGCGGTCAGCCGGTCCAGCCGGTGCGCGGGGGAGAGATCCGGCAGTTCCAGCTCGTGGCGCAGCCGCGCCAGGGCGGTCTGGGTGATGTGGCTGCCGCGCGGGGTGGTGGCCAGGAAATGTGGCTTGTCGGCGACCAGCAGGTGTGCGTCGCGGTACACGACGGGCAGTGCGAAGGGCACCGGGGCCTCCGGCGGCAGCTCGCGGTGGAACCACAGATAACCGCCGGGCGTGTACGGGTCCTCCGCGCGCAGGCTCCGGCCGTCGGGCCCGACCACCCCGCCGGTGCGCAGCAGTTCGGCGACGGCCATGGCGCCGGCGCCGCCCGCGTAGTGGGCGGCCAGGAAGGCCCCGACGGTCGGGTACCCGGCCTCGGCGGGCATCCGCAGCCGGACCGGGTCGATACCGGCCCGCTGGGGCAGCGGGGAAGGCGGGAGGGGGGTGCGGCGTCTCATCTCGGCCCCAGCCTAGGCAAGATCCGGAAGAGACGGTTAGCCGCGGGTGAAGGTGCCCAGGCCGTTGGCGTCCAGGTATTCGATGCGGACCGTGCCGTTCTCGGCGAAGGTGACCCCGGTGCGGCCGACCGCGTTCTCGCCGGTGGTCTCGAAGCTGAAGGTGTCGCCGTTGTAGTGGGTGAGCGGGAACCGCATCGGGGCGGGGCCGAGGGCCAGGGTGAGTCCGCCCTTGCCGTCGGCCGCCGTGGTGACGGTGAGCCTGCCGTAGTACGGGTTCTCGTACGTGCCGGTGTAGGCGCTGTCCGCGCGGGCCGGCCGGGGGTCGGGGGGCGGCTTGGTGTAGTCGGTGTCGGAGCGGGCGGCCTCTTCCTCCTGCGCGTACAGGGAGCCGGCCAGCGCCAGCCAGTCGGTGGTGGGCTTGCCGTGTTCGGCGGTGTCGAAGAAGTCGAGGGCGATGGCGTCCGCCAGGCCGACCGGTGCGCCGTTGGTGAGGACCACGATGCCGAGCTGTTCCAGCGGGAGCATGGTCACGTTGGTGTTGGCGCCCAGGGCGAAGGCACCGGAGTGGGACAGGCGGAGCCGGCCGGCGTCGTCGTAGGAGACGTTCCAGCCGAGACCGTAGAAGCCGGCGCGGCCGTCGGGGGAGCGCGGCGGCTGGGACACGATCTCGGGCAGGTGGGTGCGGGCGAGGGGGCCGGCCTTGACGATCTGCTTGCCGTCGAGGGTGCCGGTGCCGAGCTGGAGCCGCAGCCAGCGGGCCATGTCGCGGGCGGTGGAGCTGACTCCGCCGGCCGGGGACTGGGCATCGGGGTCGCGGACGAAGCGGGCGCTCCAGGTGCCGTCCGCGGCGCGGACGTGGGTGACGGCCTTGTTCGTGGCCTGCTCGAAGGCGGCGAAGGTGGTGGCGGTGCGGTTCATTCCGGCCGGTTTGAAGAGGGTGTCCTCGCTGAGCTTCTGCCAGCTGACGCCGTGGGCGCGGGCGACCGCCTCGGCGGCGGCGGTCAGACCGAAGTTGGTGTAGGCGTAGCTCGCGCGGAACGGGTCGAGGGGTTCCTCGCGGAGGTGGCCGAGGATGTACGCCTGGTCGTAGCCGAGGTCTTCGAGGAGGTCGCCGGCGTGGTCGGGGAGGCCGCTGCGGTGGGAGAACAGGTCGGCGGTGGTGAGGTGCGCGGTGACCCACGGGTCCTTGAGGGCGAAGCCGGGGAGGGTGGTGTGGCGGTCCCAGTCGGCGGGGTCGTTCAGGGTGCCGGCGACGACGGTGGAGGCGATGGGCTTGGACAGGGAGGCGATCTGGAAGACGGTGTCCGCGTCGACGCGGTCGGTCTGGCCGGCCTTCCGCAGGCCGAAGCCCTTGAGGTAGACCACCTTGTCCTGGCGGACCACGGCCACGGCGGCGCCGGGGACTCCGGTCTCGGCCATGCCTTCGGCGATGGCGGTGTCCAGGCGGGCGAGCGCGGTGTCCACTTGGGCGTCGCTCAACTGCGGCTTGGGCGGGGGTGGGGGGCTCGGGGCCATCGCGGTGCCCGCGGCCATCAGGAGCGCGACCCCGGCGACCGTCAGCGCACGCAGCCTCCGATCCATGCGCCCATTCTCCCGCCGACGCCACCCCACCGCCTGCGGGACTCCGCCCCGCCCGAAGCCCGGGGCTGCGCCCCGGCCTCCTGTCGGGCTGCGCCCGAAGGGCAGGGGCCGCGCCGCGGCACTCGTGCCGGGCTGCGCCCGAATCCTGGGGCTGTGCCCCGATCCCGTGCCGGGCTGCGCCCGAATCCTGGGGCTGTGCCCCGATCCCGTGCCGGGCTGCGCCCGAATCCTGGGGCTGTGCCCCGATCCCGTGCCGGGCT
>NZ_JBEOXT010000026.1:0-27151 GCF_040296685.1 Streptomyces sp. NPDC002054 | reverse complement strand
CGTGCTGCGCCCGAATCCTGGGGCTGCGCCCCGATCTCCTGTCGGGCTGCGCCCGAATCCTGGGGCTGTGCCCCGGCCCCGTGCCGGGCTGTGCCCGAAGCCCGGGGCTGCGCCCCGGCCCCATCCCGGGCTGCGCCCGGTGGCGGGTTCACCCCCGGAGGGTTACGCCGGGGAGAGGGTTTCCTGTTCTGCTTCGACCTGGGCGTTCCAGTCGCGCTTGATCGCGCGCCAGCTTTCGTCCGTCTCGCCCAGGCGCCAGTAGCCCGAGATCGACATGCGTTCGCGGGCGATGCCGCGGTCCGCGCGGAGGTGGCGGCGGAGTTCCTTCACCACGCCCGCCTCGCCGTGGACGAAGGCCTGGACGTCCGTGGACGGGAAGTCCAGGGAGGTGATCGCCTCCAGCAGGGCCTCGCCGACCGGGCGGCCACGGCGGTGCAGCCACACCGGGGTCACCCCGTCCGGGGTGGCGATCAGCTGTTCGTCGGCCGGGCCGTCGACCTCGACGAAGGCGTGCACCCGGGCACCGCGCGGGAGCCGCTCCAGCGACGCGGCGATGGCCGGAAGTGCGCTCTCGTCGCCGGCCAGCAGGTGCCAGCCGGCCGCCGGGGCCGGGGCGTACGCGCCGCCCGGCCCGAGGAAGTGCACGGTTTCGCCGGGGACCGCCCGGGCCGCCCACGGCCCGGCCAGGCCCACGTCGCCGTGCACCACGAAGTCGATGGTCAGCTCCCGGCTCGCCGGGTCCCAGGCGCGCACCGTGTACGCCCGCTGCCGCGGCCACTCCTCACGCGGGTGCGTGCTGCGGATCTCCTCCAGGTTCCACGGCTCGGCGTACTCGACGCCCTCCGGGGCGAACAGGAGTTTCACGTAGTGATCGGTGTATTCACCCGCACCGAACCCGGACAGTCCGTCTCCACCCAGGACGATCCGCACCATGTGCGGGGTCAGCCGCTCACTGCGGACGACGACTGCGGTGCCGACTGTGCGGCCGGGTCCTGATGCCACGGCTGTTCTCCCCTGACTCCCCAGATACTTAGGATTGCCTAAGTTAAGTTAGCACCTCATCGGCGCAAGGAGGCGCTCAGACGGGAAACTGCTCCTCCAAGACCCCACCGGTGGACCAATGCGTCGACCATGTCCGGATTCACCGGAGCCGTCGGCAAGGACGGCTCGAATGCCGGGAGCGGGACGTCCACGGCCACCTTGACCACCTTCGGCGCCACCGCCAGGTACGGCCGCGCCTCGTCCAGCCGCTTGCGCTGCGTGGGGGTCAGCTTCGACTTCGGGTCGTCCACCGCGGCCATGATTCCGGCCAGATTCCCGTAGGCGTCCAGCAGCTTCGCCGCCGTCTTCTCGCCGATGCCCGGTACGCCCGGCAGGCCGTCGCTCGGGTCCCCGCGCAGCAGCGCCAGGTCCGCGTAGCCGGAGCCGTCCACCCCGTACTTCTCGCGGAGTACCGCCTCGTCCGTCAGCTGGAGGGTGCCGACCCCCTTGACCGGGTACAGCACCCGCCGCTGCCGCGCATCGTCCACCAGCTGGTACAGGTCCCGGTCGCCCGTGACGATGTCCACCGGGCCGGTGGCCCGTGCCGTCAGGGTGCCGATGACGTCGTCCGCCTCGTATCCCGCGACCCCCACCCGGGCGATCCCGAACGCGTCCAGCGCCGCCTCGATGATCGGCACCTGCGGGGCCAGGGTGTCCGGGGTCTCCTCCACGTCCGGCCCGGTCTCCGTCTCCACCGCCACCCGGTGCGCCTTGTACGTGGGGATCAGCTCCACCCGCCAGTGCGGTCGCCAGTCCGCGTCCATACAGGCCACCAGATCGTCCGGCCGGTGGTCGTGCACCAGCCGCCCGATCATGTCCAGCAGTCCGCGTACGGCGTTCACCGGAGTGCCGTCCGGGGCCTTCACGGAGTCCGGGACGCCGAAGTAGGCCCGGTAGTACAGGGAAGCGGTGTCGAGGAGCATCAGACGGCGCGGTGTCACTGGGTTCATGGGGCCGATGATGCCGTACCCTCCGCCGGCCCCGGAGGAGTGCGGTCCGCTCGTGCGGGAGAAACCGCGGGCCGATGCTGCGTAAGGTGCTTACAACACACCGATGTGCGACGGACAAGGGGAGGGCAGCCCCGCGATGGACGACAGGGAAAAGGAAAAGGACGCCAAGGAAACGCTTCGGGTGGGTGTGGCCGTACGGAAGCGGCGACGCGCGCTCAAGCTCACCCTCGCCGCCGTGTCGGGGCGCAGTGGACTCTCGGTCCCCTTCCTCAGCCAGATAGAGAACGAGCGCGCCCGGCCCAGCATGCGGTCCCTGGAGCGGGTCGCGGACGCGCTGGAGACCACCGCCGTGGAACTGCTGGCGGCTTCCGACAGCGCGCGCACGGTGGACCTCGTACGGGCCGCCGACGCCGGCGGCCTGGAACCGGTCGCGGGAGTCCGGGCGCTCGTCCGCGGCCATCACCAGCTGCACGCGCTGGAGTTCACCGGCGACCAGGACGCCGGCCGCGAGTACCAGCACCGCAACGACGAGCTGATGTACGTGGTGGCCGGCGCCTGCCAGGTGGAGGCCGAGGGGCGGGCCTACCGGCTGGAGAGCGGCGACGCACTGTTCCTCTCGGGCGGGGTCCGGCACCGCTGGCGGGCCACCACCGAGGACACCCGGATCCTGGTGGTCGCGGTCGGCGAACACATCCACGCCACCGCCGAGCCGCCCTCGCCGGGGCACTGAGCCGTGGGTGTGAGGGCGGTCCCGCGGGTGGTGTCGCTGGTGCCCTCGCTGACCGAGGCGGTCGCGGAGACCGGGCCCGGCCTGCTGGTCGGGGCCACCGACTGGTGCTCCCACCCGGCCGGGCTGGACCTCGTACGGGTGGGCGGCACCAAGAACCCGGACCTGGCGGCCATCACGGCGCTCCGCCCGGACCTGGTCGTCGCCAACGAGGAGGAGAACCGGGCCCCCGATCTGGCGGCGCTGCGCGCGGCCGGGCTGGAGGTGCTGGTGACCGAGATCCGCGACCTGCCGCAGGCCCTGCGCGAACTGGACCGGCTGCTGGTGGGTGCCCTGGGGCTGCCCCGGCCCGGCTGGCTGGACGCCGCCGAGGAGGCCTGGACGGGGCTCGCGCCGGCAGGGGAGTGGCGGGCCTTCGTGCCGGTCTGGCGGCGGCCCTGGATGGTGCTGGGCCGGGACACCTTCGCGGGGGACCTGCTCGCGCGGCTGGGGGTGCGGAACGTGTACGCGGGCCATGCGGAGCGGTACCCGCGGGTGCCGGCCGAGGAGCTGGCCGCGGCCGGCTGCGATCTTGTGGTGCTGCCCGACGAGCCGTACCTCTTCACCGCGCAGGACGGGCCGGAGGCCTTCCCCGGCCTGCCCGCAGCCCTGGTCAGCGGCCGTCACCTCACCTGGTACGGGCCCTCGCTCGCCGAGGCTCCGGCGGTCCTGGCCGCGGCCCTGCGCGCGGCGCGCTGACCCGGCGGACGACCCGGCCGACGCCGGGGTCGGGCCCCCTCGTACGCTGCCCGGATGCGTATCCGCCGATCCTCCACCCGGGCTCTGCTCGCCTGCCTGGCCGGGCTGCTCGCCGCCGGCTGCACCGCGACCGCGCCCGCCGGGCCGGGCGAGTCCGCGCCCAAGCGGGCGGCGGAGACCTCCCGCGAGACCGGGGCCGCACCGGCCGCCACCGCCGGATCGGGCGGTCCGCTCGGCGCCGAGCAGGTGCAGAGCCGCTGGTGGAGCTGGGCCGCGGCAAGTCCCGCGGGGTCCAATCCGGTCCGTGACCCCGACGGCACCTTCTGCGCCGAACACCAGCCCGCCGACGTCTGGTTCCTGGCCGGCAACTTCGGCGGCGAGAGCCGCCGCAGCTGCTCGGTGCCGGCCGGGCGGCCCCTCGTCTTCCCCGTCGTCGCCTTCGCCGGCACCCAGGCCGAGTGCGCGGGGGCAGCGGCCCGGGCCGAGGGAACGGCGACCCTCGACGGCAGGCCGGTGGAACTGGTGCGCCACGGGCCGACCCCGATCCGGTTCACCGGTACGGAGGACAACCCCGTCACCCGGGAGGCCGGTACGTTCACCACCCAGTCCTGCGGCCTCTGGGCCCGGCTGGATCCGCCGGCACCCGGCCAGCACGCCCTGGCTTTCACCGGCACCTTGGGCGGGCTCCGGATCCGGGTGGAGTACGCGCTCCGGATCGGCTGAGCCAGGGGAGCCCGGCCGGGCTCAGGCCTGGCGGGGCAGCAGCCGGCCGGCGGCCAGGCCGCGGAGGGTGTGGGTGGCGGCGGCGAGCCAGGCCACGACCAAGGCGGCGAACAGGGCGGTGGCCAGCCAGGAGTAGGCGGTCAGGCCGGTGTGCCGGGCCAGGCCGGCCGCGCCGGTGACACAGGTGCCGACCGGGAAGGTCAGGGCCCACCAGGTCATGGCGAACCCCATGCCGTTCCGGGCGGCCCGGACCAGCATCGCGGTGGACAGGGCGAGCCACAGCAGGGCGAATCCCATCACCGGCACCCCGTACACCACGGCGAAGGCGCCCAGGGCACCCGCGTAGGGGGCTCCGATGGCCTGGGGGGCCATGTCGGCCAGCTGGTTGACCGCGGTGGTGGACTGGCCGAGCGGGCCGAGCACCAGGAACAGGGTGGGGGTCAGGGCCAGGGGCAGCGGGCCGCTGACGATCAGCCGGCCGAACACCAGGGGCAGCATGAGGAGGACGGCCAGCAGGCTGATCCCGAACATTGCGTAGCAGGCGAGCAGCAGGGACTCCTGGGCCTGGCCGGCCGGCAGGTGGGGGATCAGCAGCGGTCCGACGGCGGCGGAGACCATGGGGGCGACCAGGGGCAGCAGCCACACCGGGGTGGCCTGGGAAGCCTCGACCTTGTGCCGGACCACCATCAGGTAGGGCACGGCCACGGCCATCAGCAGGCCTATCGCGGTGCCGGCGGTGAACAGCACCGCATCCACGGCGACGGCCGCGGGCTCCCCGATCAGGTCCTTGCCGACGATCAGGGTGCCGGCGCCGACGGCCAGCAGGGCCATCGCCAGACAGCCGTAGAAGGGGGCCACGGCCGGGTCGAGGAGGTGTGCCCGGGCCTGGTCGCGATGGTGCAGCCAGTGCCCGGAGCGGGCGAGCAGCACCACGGCGAGCACCAGCGCGGACAGGGCCCAGACGATCTGGCAGGCCACCCGCTGGCCGGGCAGCTGGTACGGGAGGGTCGCTCCCGCATTGGCGATGATCGCCGTGCCCATGACCGAGGCGTACCAGTTGGGGCCGAGGTGGCGGAGGGCGGGGAGGGTGAGGTGCCGCTGGGGGTGGTGCGGCTGCACGATGGTGGCCATGGATCAAGCGTCCGACGGACCGGGGCACGGCGGCAGAGGTCATTTTCCTATGAGGCCATAAGCTGTATTTATGTCTGAACGCGTGGAGAGTCCGCAGGTCCCGCTGTCGCACCGGGTGCCGGACCTGGGTGCCCTGGAGCTGCTGCTGGCCGTGGCCAGGGTGGGCAGCCTGGGCGGGGCGGCCCGCGAACTGGGCATCACCCAGCCGGCGGCGAGCAGCCGCATCCGGGCCATGGAGGCGCGGCTGGGGGTGGCCCTGGTGGACCGCTCGCCGCGCGGCTCCACCCTGACGGCCGAGGGCGCGCTCGTCACGGACTGGGCCCGGCGGATTGTGGAGGCGGCCGAGGCGTTCGACGCGGGAGCGCAGGCGCTGCGCGGACAGCGCGACTCGCGGCTGCGGGTGGCCGCCAGCATGACCATTGCGGAGTACCTGCTGCCGGGCTGGCTGATCGCGCTGCGGGCGGCGCGGCCGGACACGGCGGTGTCGCTGCACGCGGGCAATTCGGCCACGGTGGCGGAACGGGTGCTGGGGCACGAGGCCGACCTGGGCTTCGTGGAGGGCCTGGCCGTGCCGGACGGGCTGTCCTCCGCGGTCATCGCGCGCGACCGGCTCGTGGTCGCGGTCGCCCCGGCGCATCCGTGGGCCCGGCGCAGCGCTCCGGTGCCGGCGGCGGAGCTGGCCGGGACCCCGCTGATCCTGCGCGAGTTCGGATCGGGCACCCGGCAGGTGCTGGACGCCGCGCTGGCCGGGGTGGGCGGGCTGGCGGTGCCGCTGCTGGAGCTGGCCTCGACCACCGCGGTGAAGGCGGCGGCGCTGAGCGGGGCGGGGGCGTGCGTGCTGTCGGAGCTGGCGCTGGTGGAGGAGCTGGCCTCGCGCCGGCTGGTGGAGGTGCCGGTCGCGGACACGCGGCTGGAGCGGGCGCTGCGGGCGGTGTGGCCGACCGGATCCCGGCCCGCCGGGCCGGCCCGCGACCTGCTCTCCCTCACCCGCGGCTGACTCCGGCGCGCCCCGGATCCTGCCGGGGTGCGCCGGGGTCACCCGGGGGCGTCAGCCCACCGGGGCGGGCACGCGGGAGGCCGGGACCCGGGAGGCGGCCCGGACCAGGCCGGCCATCACCCGGGTGTCCGTGCCGCGCTCCGGGTGCCACTGGACGCCCACCACCCACGGGTCGCCCGCCAGCTCGATCGCCTCCACCGTGCCGTCCACGGCGTGCGCCGAGACCACCAGATCGCGGCCGAGCACGTCCACCGCCTGATGGTGGTACGTCGGCACCTCCGCCTCCTCCGGCACCAGCGCCGCGTACCGGGTGCCCGGGACCGGGCGGACCGGGTGCGAGGTGACCACGCCGTTGCCCGCCGAGTGCCCGTCGATGTGCTGGATCAGCGTGCCGCCCAGCGCCACGTTCAGGGCCTGCATGCCGCGGCAGATGCCGAGCATCGGTACCCCCTCCGCCACCGCCGCACCGATCAGGGAGAGCTCCCACTCGTCCCGCTCCGGCATGCCCGGGACGGTGCGCGGGTCGCGCCGGGCCCCGTACCGGACCGGGTCCAGATCGGGGCCGCCCGCGACGACCAGGCCGTCCACCCGGCTCAGCACCTCCGCCGCCGACTCGGATGCGTCGGGCGGCAGCAGCACGGCCGCGCCGCCCGCCGCCTGGACGAGCCGGTGGTACCCGATCGGGGAGAGGACCGCGGGGACGTCCCACACGCCGTAGCGGGTGGACGGCTCCACGTAGGTGGTGATGCCGATGAGCGGCCTGGGCACGGTAGTTACCTCCACAGGGGGTGAGACGGGAGCGGGAGACGGTCAGTCGCGGGCGAGTTCCGCCTCGGCTGCAGCCAGGGCGGCGAACTCCTCCTCCGGAGCCGAGGCCACCAGGTGGTGCCGACTGTAGATCGCGAAGTAGGCGAGGGCGACGGCGTACACGGCCAGTGCGATGAATGCCGCGTCCTTGTCCACCAGGAAGGTGGCGACCAGCGCCGACAGGGCGAGGACCAGGGCCGTGGCGGAGGTCAGCACACCGCCCGGCGTGCGGTACGGCCGGGCGAGGTCGGGCTCGCGGCGGCGCAGCACGATGTGCGAGAGCGCCATCAGCGCGTAGGAGATGGTCGCGCCGAACACCGCGATGTTGAGCATCCGGGCGCCGTTCCCACTGGCCGCGGCCAGGGCGAAGCCGAGCGCGCCGGGGATGACCAGGCCCAGGTACGGGGCCTTCCGGCGGGAGGTCAGCGACAGGAACCGCGGCAGGTAGCCGGCCCGGGAGAGGGCGAACAGCTGGCGGGAACCGGCGTAGATGAGGGAGAAGAAGGAGGCCACCAGGCCGGCCAGGCCCGCGTAGTTGACGAACCGGCTGAGCGCGGTGGGGCCGCCGTCCCCTTCCAGGGCGACGACCAGCGGGTTGCCGGCGGCCTTGATGGCGTCCGCGCCCTGCGCTCCGGTCGCCGCGAAGAAGGTGATCAGGGCGAGCAGCGCGAGGATGCCCATGGAGATGGCGAGCGCCTTCGGCATGGACCGGACCGGGTCCTTGGCCTCCTCCGCGGCCAGCGGAACCCCCTCCACGCCGAGGAAGAACCACATGGCGAAGGGGAACGCCGCCCAGATGCCGAGGATGCCGAAGGGCAGCCAGGAGGAGGAGCCGGCCGCGGCGGTGTCGACCGCGATGTCGTCCAGTCCGCTCGCGTCGAACTCGGTGAACGCCCCCACCGCGAAGATCAGCAGCGCGGCGACGGCTATGGCGGTGACCACCAGGGAGAAGCGGAGGGCCTCGCCCACGCCCCAGAGGTGCACCCCGATGAAGATCACGAAGCAGCCGAGGTAGACCGGCCAGCTTGAGGTGAGGCCGAACAGGCCCAGGGATTCGACGTAGTCGCCGATGAAGATGACGATCGCGGCGGGGGCCAGGATGTACTCGATGAGGATGGCGGTGCCGGTCAGGAAGCCGCCCCAGGGCCCGAGCGCCCGCCGGGCGAACCCGTAGCCGCCGCCCGCGGTGGGAAGGATCGCGGAGAGTTCGGCGAGCGAGAAGACCAGGCAGGCGTACATGGTGCCCATCAGCACGGTGGCGATGGCGAGGCCGCCGAACCCGCCCTCCGCCAGGCCGATGTTCCAGCCGGAGAAGTCGCCGGAGACGACGTACGCCACGCCGAGGCCGGTCAGCAGCAGCCAGCCGGCGCTGCCGCGCCGCAGGGTACGGCGCTCCAGATAGGTGGATTCGGGGGAGGGAGCCGGGGATACGGGTGGCGCGGGTGCGATGTCGTCGGCCATGTGCGCTCCTGCCTGGGCAATGGTTGTGGGGCGTACCTTTGCGCCAGTGGGGCGGAACGCGCAAGACCCTTGCGTAAAACAGCGGTTACGAAAACCTCCCCGTGACCTGTTCAGTGACCTGCTCGGGCGGCTCAGGCGAGGAATCCGCGCAGCAGCGCCGCCGTGCCGCAGCAGTGCTCCCGCATCACCTCGCGGGCCCCCTCGGCGTCCCGCTCCAGCACCGCCTCCACCAGGGTGCTGTGCTGCTGCTGCGAGTGTTCGAGGTTGCGCACCAGCAGGGGGATGCAGTCCAGCAGGTCGTTGACGGTGGCCCGGACGGCGGCGTACTGGGCCGTCAGGGTGGCGGACCCGGCGAGCTCGCACAGGGTGAGGTGGAACAGGGTGTCCTGGCGCCGGTACTCGGTCAGCGGTGCGTCATGGGTGGCGGCCAGCGCCCCGCGCAGCCGGGCCGCCGCCGGGGCGGTCAGCCCCTGGGTGGCGCACAGTCCGGCGGCGCCCACCTCCAGCACCTCGCGGAAACGCAGCACGTCCTCGATGTCCACCCCCGCCACCCGGCGGCGCAGCTCCTCCTCGGCGGCGCCGGCCGGGGTGTCGGGCCGGGGGAGGACAAACGTTCCGCCGTACCGGCCGCGCCGGGCCTCCACCAGCCCCTGGTCCTGGAGCACCTTCAGGACCTCCCGCAGGGTGACCCGGCTGATGCCCATCCGCTCGGCCAGCTCCCGTTCCGCCGGCAGCCGTCCACCGGCCGGCACCAGGCCCAGCCGGACCACCTGGAGGATCTGCTGCAGGGCCTCCTCGAAGCCGTTTCCCGCCCGCACCTGGCGGAGCACCGGGTTCAGCCGCTCGAGCGCCCCGCCCTCGACCGCCCCGCCCGTCATGCCTGCTGTGTCTGCTGTGTCCGTCATGTGGTCGCCTCCCCTGTTCCCCGAAGCTTCTCAAAGGTTCCCGAAGACTCTTCCCAAGTAATGGTTCCATTCAATACCTTAGGCGTCCTCGGCTCACCGAAGGAGAGATTCCCGTGGTAGACCGCAAGCCGCCGCTGGCGCCCGAGGAGCTCCGTGCCCTCGTGGACAGCGGCGAGATCGACACCGTCGTCCTGGCCTTCCCGGACATGCAGGGACGGCTCCAGGGCAAGCGGTTCGCCGCGCCCTTCTTCCTGGACGAGGTCATGGGCCACGGCACCGAAGGGTGCAACTACCTCCTGGCCGTCGACACCGACATGAACACGGTCGACGGCTACGAGATGTCGTCCTGGGACCGCGGCTACGGCGACTTCGCCATGCACCCCGACCTCTCCACCCTCCGCCGGGTCCCCTGGAACGAGGGCACGGCGATGGTCATGGCCGACCTCGCCTGGCACGACGGCACCCCCGTGGTCGCCGCCCCCCGGCAGATCCTGCGCCGCCAGCTCGACCGTCTCGCCGCCCTCGGCTACACCGCCCAGGTCGGCACCGAGCTGGAGTTCATGGTCTTCCAGGACACCTACGAACAGGCCTGGAACTCCGGCTACCGCGGCCTGACCCCGGCCAACCAGTACAACATCGACTACTCCGTCCTCGGCACCGGCCGCATCGAGCCGCTGCTGCGCCGCATCCGCAACGACATGCGGGCGGCCGGCCTCACCGTCGAGTCCGCCAAGGGCGAGTGCAACCTCGGCCAGCACGAGATCGTCTTCCGCTACGACGAGGCCCTGGTCACCTGCGACCAGCACGCCGTCTACAAGACGGGGGCCAAGGAGATCGCCGCCCAGGAAGGCGTCTCGCTCACCTTCATGGCCAAGTTCGACGAGCGCGAAGGCAACTCCTGCCACATCCACCTCTCGCTCACCGATGCCGACGGCCGCAACGCCATGGCCGGCGACGGGAGCGGCCCGGAACACGGCATGTCCGAGGTCATGCGGCACTTCCTGGCCGGCCAGCTGGCCGCGCTGCGGGACTTCTCCCTTCTCTACGCCCCGAACATCAACTCGTACAAGCGTTTCCGGCCAGGATCCTTCGCCCCCACCGCCGTCGCCTGGGGCGTGGACAACCGGACCTGCGCCCTCCGAGTGGTCGGCCACGGCCGGTCCACCCGCTTCGAGAACCGCCTCCCCGGCGGCGACGTCAACCCCCACCTCGCCGTCGCCGGCCTGGTCGCAGCGGGCCTCTACGGCATCGAGAACCGCCTCGAACTGCCCGCCCCCTGCACCGGCAACGCCTATACCGGCGACTACGCGCACGTCCCCACCACCCTGCGCGAAGCCGCCGAACTCTGGGAGAACAGCGAGATCGCCAAGGCCGCCTTCGGCCCCGAAGTGGTGGCCCACTACCGGAACATGGCCCGCGTCGAACTCGACGCCTACGACTCCGCGGTGACCGACTGGGAACTGCGCCGCTCCTTCGAACGACTGTGAGGCCCTCCGTGTCCGATGCGCTGGCCCCGCTCAATACAAGAGTGCTGAATCCGGCCACCGAAGAACTCGTCGCCCTCGTCCCGGCCGCCACACGGGACGAGGTAGACGAGGCCGTCGTACGGGCCGCCGCCGCCCAGCGCGGCTGGGCCGCCGCCGCACCCGCCGACCGGGCCCGGCTGCTGCGCCGCTTCGCCGCCGTGGTCGACGGCCACATCGAGGAACTCGCCCAGCTCGAGGTCCAGGAAGCCGGCCACACCATCGGCAACGCCCGCTGGGAAGCCGGCAACGTCCGCGACCTGCTCGAATTTTCCGCCGGCGGGGTCGAGCGGCTCTCCGGCCGCCAGATCCCGGTCCCCGGCGGCCTGGACATCACCTTCCTCGAACCCCTCGGCGTCATCGGGGTGATCGCCCCCTGGAACTTCCCGATGCCCATCGCCGCCTGGGGCCTCGCCCCCGCGCTCGCCGCGGGCAACGCCGTCATCCTCAAGCCCGCCGAGACCACCCCCCTCACCGCCCTGCGGCTCGCCGAACTCGCCCTCGAAGCCGGGATCCCCGAGCACCTCTTCCAGGTGCTCCCCGGCCACGGACCGGTGACCGGCAACGCCCTGGTCGAACACCCCGGTGTGGCGAAGATCGTCTTCACCGGCTCCACCCCGGTCGGCAAACAGATCATGGCCAAGTGCGCCGACCGGGTGAAGCGCGTCACCCTTGAACTCGGCGGCAAGAGCCCCAACATCGTCTTCGCGGACGCCGACCTGGAAGCCGCAGCAGCCGCCGCACCCATGGCCTTCCTCGACAACACCGGCCAGGACTGCTGCGCCCGCACCCGGATCCTGGTCCAGCGCCAGGTGTACGACCGCTTCCTGGACCTGCTCGCCCCCGGCATCGCAGCCGTCCGGGTCGGCGATCCGTCCGACGAGAAGACCCAGATGGGACCGCTGATCTCGCGGACCCAGCTGGACCGGGTCCGCTCCTACGTCCCCGACGGCACGGAGGCGATCCGCGGCACCGCCCCCGAGGGCCCCGGCTTCTGGTTCCCCCCGACCGTGCTCACCGGCTGCGACCCCACCGCGCCGGTCGCCACCGAAGAGGTCTTCGGCCCGGTCGCCGTGGTCCTCCCCTTCGAGGACGAGGAGGAAGCGGTACGCCTGGCCAACGCCACCGAGTACGGCCTCTCCGGCTCCCTCTGGACCCGCGACGTCGGCCGCGCCATCCGCGTCTCCCGCGCCGTGGCCGCCGGCAACCTCTCCGTCAACTCCCACAGCAGCGTCCGCTACTGGACCCCCTTCGGGGGCTACAAACAGTCGGGACTCGGCCGCGAACTCGGCCCCGACGCCCTCACCGCTTTCACCGAGACCAAGAACGTCTTCATCAGCACGGAGGCCTGAAGCACATGACCGACCGCACCGAAGAGAACGTCTGCCGCCGCCTGGTCGGCCGCACCGCCGTCATCACCGGAGCCGGCAGCGGCATCGGCCTCGCCACCGCCCGCCGGCTGGCCTCCGAAGGCGCCAACGTGGTCTGCGGAGACATCGACGAGAAGGCCGGCAAGGCCGCCGCCGAGGAGGTCGGCGGCACCTTCGTCAAGGTCGACGTCACCGACCCCGAGGAGGTCGAGGCCCTGTTCAAGACCGCCTTCGACACCTACGGCAGCGTCGACATCGCCTTCAACAACGCCGGCATCTCGCCCCCCGACGACGACTCCATCCTCACCACCGAGCTGGAGGCCTGGAAGCGGGTCCAGGACGTCAACCTCACCTCCGTCTACCTCTGCTGCAAGGCCGCTCTGCCCTACATGCAGCGCCAGGGACGCGGCTCCATCATCAACACGGCCTCGTTCGTGGCCATCATGGGCGCCGCCACCTCCCAGATCTCCTACACCGCCTCCAAGGGCGGCGTCCTCGCCATGTCCCGCGAGCTCGGCGTCCAGTTCGCCCGCGAGGGCATCCGCGTCAACGCCCTCTGCCCCGGGCCGGTCAACACCCCGCTGCTCCAGGAGCTGTTCGCCAAGGACCCGGAGCGGGCCGCCCGCCGCCTGGTCCACATCCCCGTCGGCCGGTTCGCCGAAGCCGAGGAGATCGCCGCCGCGGTCGCCTTCCTCGCCAGCGACGACTCCTCGTTCATCAACGCCACCGACTTCCTGGTCGACGGCGGCATCTCGGGGGCGTACGTCACCCCGCTCTAAAGGAACGTACGGCCCTCGCCCCGGTACGTCGGGACGGTGGCCGTCACCCGGTCGCCCTCGACCAGGTGCAGCTCCGCGAACCGCTCGCACAGTTCACCCGCCTTGGCATGCCGGAACCAGACCCGGTCGCCGATCAGCAGATCGTCGGCCGGGCTGCCCAGCAGCGGGGTCTGCACCTCCCCGGCACCCTCCTGCGGGTCGTAACGAAGCCCCTGCGGCAGGTACGGCACGGGCAGCCGGTCGGCGCCCGCCGCCCCCGAGGCCGGATAGCCGCCGCCCAGCACCGTCACCACCCCCACCCCCGGCCGCCGCACCACCGGCTGCGCGAACAGCGCGGCCGGCCGGCCGCGGAAGGAGGTGTAGTTGTCGAACAGCCGCGGCAGGTACAGCCCCGACCCGGCGGCGACCTCCGTCACCGCCTCCTCGGCGGCCGTCTCCTGCACGCTCCCGGTCCCGCCGCCGTTGACGAACTCCAGCTCCGGCACGACCGCCCGTACGGCCCGCACCACCTCGGCCCGGCGCGCCGCCAGCTCCCGGCGGGCCGCGCCCTGCATCAGCCGGATCGCCCGCGACCGCAGCGGCCGTCCCACCAGGTCGTCGCCGACGCCGGCCACATGCCCCTCGTACGCCATCAGCCCGACCACCCGGAAGCCGTCCCGGCGCTGCACCACCCGGGCGAGCTCCGCCAGCCCGGCCGGATCCCGCAGCGGCGACCGCCGCGCCCCGACCCGCACCCGGCCGCCGAACAGCGACAGGGCGGTGTCGAGCTCCAGACAGACCCGGATCTCCTCCCGGCCGCCGTCGCGGGCGCGGTCGATCAGCTCCAGCTGCGCGGGATCGTCCACCATCACCGTGACCGCGGCGGCGAGCTTGGGATCACCGGCCAGCTCCGCGAAGCCCGCCCGGTCGGTGGACGGGTAGGCAAGCAGCACGTCCTCGAACCCGGATTGGGCCAGCCAGACCGACTCGGCCAGCGTGTACGACATGATCCCGGCGAACCCGGGCTGCGCCAGCACCCGCTCGAGCAGAGCCCGGCAGCGCACCGATTTGCTCGCCACCCGGACCGGTTTGCCGCCGGCCCGGCGCACCAGGTCGGCGGCGTTCGCGTCGAAGGCGTCGAGATCCACGACGGCGAGCGGGGCATCGAGATGGGCAGTGGCCCGGTCATAGCGGGCCCGGTCCGCGGCGGGGGAAGTCATGGGGCGCAGCTTGCCAGACCGCCCTACCGGTGGGTAGGGGCCCGAGGCCCCGGTTCCTACGGCGCCGGGGCGCCGTAGAGTACGGGCAGGCAGCCGCGGTACGGAACGGGGGGCGGAGCCGCCGCATGACGACGACCGACCCACACACGGCACCACCGGCACCAGCCGCAGCCGCGAGCACCCCCGGCCCAGCCCCCGCCGCGCCGGCCGCCGCCCAGGCTGCCGCGCCCACCGTCGGCCCGGCCGCCGCCCAGGCTGCCGCGCCCACCGTCGGCCCGGCCGCCGCCCCCGGCCCGGGCTCTGCAGCGTCCGGCCAGGCTCCTGGCGTCCCCGGCCCGGGTCCGGACGCTCCCATACCGGCGCCCGCCGCGCCCACCCCTACCTCCGGCCCGGCCGCCGACCCCGACCCGGCCACCGGCGTGCCCAGCCCTGGCTCCGCTGCGTCCGGTCCGACCGCCGCCTTGCGCGGCCCGGCGGGCATCGTGCCCGGCCAGGCCTCTGCCGCCTCCGGCCTGGCCGCGGCTGACCGGAGTCCGACCCTTGCCGTGCCCGGCTCGGCTCCGGACGCTCCCATACCGGGGCCCGCCGCGCCCGCCCCTACCTCTGGCCCGGTCGCCGGGTCCGGCCCGGCGAGCGCCGGGTTCAGCGGGCGCCGTGGGCTGGCTGGGGCTGCGCTGTGCGCGGTCCTTGGGTTCGTCCTCATCGGCGGGGCCGGCTGGGCGGCCTGGCAGGACCGCCGGGATGCGGCCCGGCCGCCCTCCGCCGAGGAGCTGTACCGCCGGGCCGGCACCCTCTGGCACGAAGCCCCCGTGGACACCCTCTTCCCGCCACGCCTGGACACCGACGGCACCGGCCCCGGCGGAGCCGACCGTGCCTGGACCCGGATCGCCGTCGTCCCCGACGCGGCCTGCCCGGACGCCCTCCCGGCGGACTGGCAGCAGGCCCTGGCCGGGCCCGGCTGCACTCGGGTCCTGCGGGCCACGTACGCCGATGTCACCCGCAGCACCCTGGTCACGGTCGGGCTGGTGTTCACCCCGGCCGAGGCCGGGCCCGAAGCCGTGAACGGGCTCCGCGACCGGCTTCCGATGCCGCCCGGGCTGGGCTTCGCCGCGGAGCAGCGGGCGGCCTGGACGGTGTCCGTACGGTCGGACGCGCCGGTCGTCGTGTACGCGGTGTCGGCGTTCGCCGACGGACGGGCCGTGAAACGGCCGCTGACCGCGGAGGAGGCGATGAACCCGGAGACGGAGGGGGCGGTGGCCCGGGCGGGCCTCGGCCATGCGGTGCGGGCGGTCGCCGGCGGTGTCGAAAAGTCCCTCGGCGCACGTGTGGCGCCGCCTAGCCCGGAGCCGAAGCGATGACCGTGGCCTGCCGCTGCGCGGAGCCATTCCCCCACCCCGCCCCTTCCCGAAACCGGGGCCCAGCCCCGGACCCCACCCCGGGGCTCCGCCCCGGGCCCGTTCCGGGCGCTGCGCGCCCGTGCGGGCCGGCGTGCCGCTCGGCGGCCCCGGAACCGGTTGCGGGGCCGCGCCCCGCGCCCCGCGCGGCGTCCGGGCTTCGCCCGGGACCCGCCCCGGGGCTCCGCCTCGGGCCCGTTCCGGGCGCTGCGCGCCCGTGCGGCCCGGCGTGCCGCGCAGCGGCCCCGGAACCGATCGCGGGGCTGCGCCCCGTGCCCCGCACGGCGTCCGGGCTTCGCCCGGTACCTGCCCCGGGGCCCGTTCCAGGCGCTGCGCGCCCCTGTGGCCCGGCGTGCCACGCCGCGGCTCCGGAACCGGTTGCGGGGCTGCGTCCCGGGCCGCTTCGGCGGGCTGAGCGGGTTCGGGCCGTTGGGGTGGTTCTCGTGGTGGGGGTTGGGGTGGTGGTTGGGGTGGGGGTGCCGCCTGCTGCTGCGGATGCCATCCGGGACCGGCAGTGGGGGCTCACCGCGCTCCGCGCGGAAGAGGCCTGGGGCACCACCCGGGGCGAAGGCATCACCGTCGCCGTCCTCGACACCGGCGTGGACTCCGCCCACCCCGACCTCGACGGCCAGGTCCTCGCCGGCACCGACCTCGTCGGCCTCGGCGCGGCCCGCGGCGACCGCAGCTGGGCCCGCCACGGCACCGCCATGGCCGGGATCATCGCCGGCCACGGCCATGGCCCCGACCGCCGCGACGGCGTCCTCGGCATCGCCCCCGCCGCGAAGATCCTCCCCATCCGCGTGATCCTCGAGGAGGGCGACCCGGCCCGCGCCAAGGCCCGCAGCAGCAAGGGCGGCGCGCTCGCCGACGGCATCCGCTGGGCCGCCGACAACGGCGCCGACGTGATCAACCTCTCGCTCGGCGACGACAGCAGGTCCGCGCACCACGAAGCCGCCGAGGACGAGGCCGTCCAGTACGCCCTCGGCAAAGGCGTCGTCGTGGTCGCCTCGGCCGGCAACAGCGGCGAGAAGGGAAACCCCGTCTCCTACCCCGCCGCCTACCCCGGGGTGATCGCCGTCACCGCCGTCGACCGCAAGGGACGCAAGGCCCGCTTCTCCACCCGGCACTGGTACGCCACGGTCAGCGCCCCCGGCGTGGACGTGGTCATCCCCGACCCGGACCGCAAGTACTACGAGGGCTGGGGCACCAGCGCCGCCGCCGCCTTCGTCTCCGGGGCCGTCGCCCTGGTCCGGTCGGCCCACCCGGACCTCTCCCCGGCCCAGATCAAGCGGCTGCTCGAGGACACCGCCACGGACAGCCCGGGCGGTGGCCGCGACGACTCCCGCGGGCACGGCCTGGTGGACCCGGTCGCCGCCCTCCAGGCGGCCGAGCGGATCACCCCGGAGCCCGCCCTGCCGACGCCCGTCGCCCACACCGCCCGGTACTTCGGGCCCGGCCCGGCCGCCGTGCAGCCGCCCGCGCGCCCGGTCCGGGTGCTCGCCCCGGCCGCCGCGATCGCCGGGCTGGCCCTGCTCGGGCTGGCCGCCGTACTGGTGCGGCGCGGCCGTACCGGCCGTACCGGATAGGGTCGGGTAACTGTGGCGCAGAAGAACATCCCAGACCCCGGTTTCTCCGACGACGACGGCTCCGCCGATCCCCGGCTGAGCGCGGCCCTGGCCGCCTGGGCGGCGGACAGAACCAAGGAACCGGAGGTCCTGGCGGCGCTGCGCGACGCCCGCCTGCTGGTGCCCGTGGTTGCGGTGCTCGGTGAGGTGGAGACCGACCCGGAGACCGGCCTGAAGCGCGAGAAGACCAGCGACATGGCCGTGCCGACCCTGACGGCGGGGGACCGGCGGGCCCTGCCCGCCTTCACCTCCATCGCCTCGCTGGCCCGCTGGGACCCGGCGGCCCGCCCGGTGGCGGTTCCGCTGCACCAGGCGCTGCGCGCAGCCGCCCACGAGAAGGCGGACACCGTGGTCCTGGACCTGGCCGGCCCGGTGACCTACCAGCTGACCGGCCCGGCCCTGCTGGCGCTCGCCGAGGGCCGGTCGGACGCCGACCCGCTCGCCGACCCGGCGGTCCGGGAAGCCGTACGGGCCGCCGTGGCGGCAGAGCCCACGGTGCTCCGCGCCCACCTGCTGCCCGGGGGCGCCTCGGCCGACGGCATCCTCGCCGTGGTCCTCGCCGAGGGCACCGACCCGGCGGCCGGAGCGGGCCGGGTGGCCCGCGCCCTGGCGGCGGACGAGACCCTGCGGGCCCGGCTGGTCCGCGGGCTGGAGCTGGCCCTGCTGCCGGCCGCCGCCCCGGCCCCGCCCGGTGAGGCGTTCTTCGTCCGCTGAACCCTGCTGAACTCTGCCGAAACGCGGAAGCGGGCGTCCCCCTCGGGGACGCCCGCTTCCGCGTTGCAGGAGGATCGGATCAGGCGTAAACCGGTCCGGTGAACTTCTCGCCCGGCCCCTGGCCCGGCTCGTCCGGGACGATCGAGGCCTCGCGGAAGGCCAGCTGCAGCGACTTCAGACCGTCACGCAGCGGAGCGGCGTGGAAGGAGCTGATCTCGGTCGCGCTCGCCGTGACCAGGCCGGCCAGCGCGGTGATGAGCTTGCGCGCCTCGTCCAGGTCCTTGTGCTCGGAGTCCGGCTTGTCCAGGCCGAGGTTGACCGCCGCGGCACTCAGCAGGTGGACCGCCACCGTGGTGATCACCTCGACCGCGGGCACGTCCGCGATGTCACGGGTCATGGTGTCGTAGTCGGGGGCGGCGGAGCCGGCAGGAGCAGCAGTGGGGGTCGCGTCAGTCATGTCCTTCACCATAAGCGGTGGCCGGGGCGGCACCAGGATTGGTCCTCCCGGGACGTGGGTGCTAACCTTGTGTGACGACCGGCCGGAGACGTATGTCCCCGGCCCACAAGTGGAGGCTCCGAACTCCCACCTGACTGCCCTCCGGGGTGGCAGGTCATCCGGTCAGGTGGCATCCATCGTTCCGTACGGACGATGGAAAGCCGCCCGAGTCTGCGCCCCGCGGTCGACGCGGCGGTGCTCCGGTTGTGTTCTGGAGCTGCTGCCTGTGTCCCGTCCGGGGCGTTTTTGCGTTCCGGATGTGGCCGGTCAGACGAACAGACGTCAAGCGGTTGTCTGCCGGACAGCCGTGAGGTGCAACCGAGGAGGATCCATCAGCACCGAGCCCCGCATCAACGACCGGATTCGCGTTCCCGAGGTGCGACTTGTCGGTCCCAGCGGCGAGCAGGTCGGGATTGTTCCGCTTGCCAAGGCCCTGGAGCTTGCTCAGGAGTACGACCTCGACCTGGTCGAGGTTGCGGCGTCCGCGAGGCCGCCGGTCTGCAAGCTCATGGACTACGGCAAGTTCAAGTACGAGTCGGCCATGAAGGCCCGTGAGGCGCGCAAGAACCAGGCGCACACGGTCATCAAGGAAATGAAGCTCCGGCCGAAGATCGACCCGCACGACTATGACACCAAGAAGGGTCACGTCGTTCGGTTCCTCAAGCAGGGCGACAAGGTCAAGATCACGATCATGTTCCGTGGTCGCGAGCAGTCCCGGCCGGAGCTCGGCTACCGACTGCTGCAGCGTCTGGCGGAGGATGTCCAGGACCTCGGGTTCGTCGAGTCGAACCCGAAGCAGGACGGCCGCAACATGATCATGGTTCTCGGTCCGCACAAGAAGAAGACCGAGGCGATGGCCGAGGCCCGCGAGGCGCAGGCTGCCCGCAAGGCCGAGCGCCAGGGCCAGGCCGCCACGGACGAGGCTCCCGCGGAGGAGGCTGCTCCCGCCGAGGAAGCCGCCGCCGAGGAGAACGCCGAGGCCTGATACCGGGACAGCCCGTCCCGGATCAACCGACACAACTGACGCTCCCGTGCGCCGGTCCGGAAACGGATCGGCGGGGGCGCCACCGACGAGGAGATAACGGCGCTATGCCGAAGAACAAGACCCACAGCGGTTCCAAGAAGCGCTTCAAGATCACCGGCTCCGGCAAGGTGCTCCGTGAGCGCGCCGGCAAGCGCCACCTGCTCGAGCACAAGCCGTCCAGCCTGACGCGTCGCCTCACCGGCAACGCCGAGATGGCCCCGGCCGACGCCAAGAAGATCAAGAAGCTTCTCGGCAAGTGACGTCCTTCCGCTCCCTCCTGCCGGGAGCGGGACGTCGAGACCGGGACCCAATCGAATTCGGGCCGTGTGAAGACAACCACGGCCCCGCTACAAGGAGTTAACAAGTGGCACGCGTCAAGCGGGCAGTAAACGCCCACAAGAAGCGCCGGGCGATCCTCGAGGCGGCCTCCGGCTACCGCGGTCAGCGTTCGCGCCTGTACCGCAAGGCCAAGGAGCAGGTCACCCACTCGCTGGTCTACAACTACAACGACCGCAAGAAGCGCAAGGGCGACTTCCGTCAGCTGTGGATCCAGCGCATCAACGCCGCTGCCCGCCAGAACGGCATGACGTACAACCGCCTCATCCAGGGTCTGAAGGCCGCCAACGTCGAGGTGGACCGCAAGATCCTCGCGGAGCTGGCCGTCAACGACGCCAACGCGTTCGCCGCGCTGGTCGAGGTTGCGCAGAAGGCCCTCCCGGCCGACGTCAACGCCCCCAAGGCTGCTGCGTAAGGCTTGGCCGACGGCGTAAAAGCAGTCGGCACCCACGGACCCGCAGGCGATTGCCTGCGGGTCCGTGTGCGTTCGCCCCGCACCGTAGGGGCATCCCCCGCCCGGAGCCGCGCTCCGGAACCCGAGAGAGAACCCTGAGACCATGCGCACCCCCGATGAGCTGATCTCCCCCCGATCCCCGCGGGTGGCCGCCGCCAGGCGGCTGGCGCGGCGCAACTTCCGCACCAAGGAGCGCCGGTTCATCGCCGAGGGCCCGCAGGCCGTCCGCGAGGCCGTGGCGCACCGGGGCGAGCAGGGCGCGACCCTGATCGAGCTGTTCGCCACCGTCGAGGCCGCCGAGCGCTACGCCGACATCGTCGACGCCGCCCTGGCCGCCGGAGCCCGGGTGCACTACGCCTCCGACGACGTCCTCGCCGAGGTCTCGCAGACCGTCACCCCGCAGGGGCTGGTCGGGGTCTGCCACTTCCTCGACTCGCCGTTCGAGGCCGTCCTGGCGGCCGAGCCCAAGCTGGTCGCCGTCCTCGCGCACGTCCGCGACCCCGGGAACGCCGGCACCGTACTGCGCTGCGCGGACGCCGCCGGCGCGGACGCGGTGGTGCTGACCGACGCCTCGGTGGACCTCTACAACCCCAAGTCGGTACGGGCCTCCGTGGGCTCCCTCTTCCACCTCCCGGTGGCGGTCGGCGTCCCCGTCGAGCAGGCCGTCGCGGGGCTGCGCGCGGCCGGCGTACGGATCCTGGCCGCCGACGGGGCGGGCGAGGACGACCTGGACGCCGAGCTCGATGCGGGCACCATGGGCGGCCCCTCCGCCTGGGTCTTCGGCAACGAGGCCTGGGGCCTGCCGGAGGAGACCCGGGCGCTCGCGGACGCGGTGGTCCGGGTCCCGATCCACGGCAAGGCCGAGAGCCTCAACCTCGCCACCGCCGCCGCCGTGTGCCTGTACGCCTCCGCGCGAGCACAGCGGGCGCCCGGAGGGTGCCGCTCCGTGACCCCCAGCTAGTAATGTGACGGCCCGGGGGGCCCACTGCGCTCCTCGGAGATGTGGGGTACGGGGACATGACCGTCGGTACGAACAGCTCCCCGCGGCAGTCCGCGGGGGCCGCCCCCGGCCGGGGCCGGGCCGGAGCAGCGCCCCAGCAGCCCACCGGCTCAGCGGGATCCGCCGACTCCGCCGGTGACGTGCCCGCGACCGCCTGCGCGCCCCGTGCCGGCGAGCCCCTGACGGGAATCCCCGCGCAGGAACCCCCGCCCCACGGCGGCTACGGGATCGACCCCGACGAGTTGCCCGACGGGCTTGTCGTCGCCGACCACACAGGCCGGGTCATCTGCTTCAACCGGGCCGCCGCCCGGATTACCGCCACCCCCTCCGCCGCCGCCCTCGGCACCCGGATCGACCGGGCCCTGCCGCTGGAAGACCTCGAGGGCCGCCGCTGGTGGGCGCTGACCGACCCGTACGGTGGCCTCGCCACCCGGCGCCGGCAGCCCGAGCGGAACCTGCTGCTGCCCGGCGGGCGGGAGGTCCTGGTCTCCGCCGAGTACATCCGCACCCACCCCACCGGGCCGCTGCGCCGCCTGGTCGTCACCCTGCGCGGCACCGAGGCCCGCCGCCGCACCGAACGCAGCCACGCCGAGCTGATCGCCACCGTCGCGCACGAGCTGCGGTCCCCGCTCACCTCGGTCAAGGGGTTCACCGCCACCCTGCTCGCCAAATGGGAGCGGTTCACCGACGACCAGAAGCGGCTGATGCTGGAGACCGTCGACGCCGACGCCAACCGGGTCACCCGGCTGATCGCCGAGCTGCTCGACATCTCCCGCATCGACTCCGGCCGGCTGGAGGTCCGCCGCCAGCCGGTGGACATCGCCACCGCCGTCGGCCGGCACGTCCAGGCGCTCACCGCGAACGGCCAGGCCCCCGAGCGCTTCCTCGTACGGGTGAGCCGCCCGCTGCCCGATCTGTGGGCCGATCCGGACAAGGTCGATCAGGTCCTGGGCAATCTGCTGGAAAATGCGGTGCGGCACGGCGAGGGAACGGTCACCATCGATGTGAGCCCGCACGAGAAGGGAACCGCCGTCACCGTGCACGATGAAGGCCCCGGCATTCCGGAAGAGTCGATGGCCCGCGTCTTCACCCGCTTCTGGCGGGGCAGCAAGCGCGGCGGCACCGGCCTGGGCCTGTACATCGTCAAGGGCATCGTGGAAGCCCACGGCGGCACCATCACGGTCGGCCGCGGCCCCGGCGGCGGCGCCGAATTCCGATTTATCCTGCCCGTCGGCGCGCCGGCCTACCTCACGCAGTAGCACTGCGGAGCGTCCCGCCAGGCGGCCCACGGGCCCCTTCACCCCCAGCGGCCTTTAGACTCGTCCTTTGGCACCCTTGTGTCCTTGTGTCGAGCCCCAGCGGCTCCTGAGCGAGCCCCCAAGCCAGCACGGACCACCAGCCAGCCCATCGGAAGTACGGGAAGAGATGTCGGCACCGAACAAGTCGTACGACCCTGTCGAGGTCGAGGCACTGAAACCGGAAGAGATCGAGCGCATGCGGGACGAGGCGCTCGCTGCCTTCGCGTCCGCCGGCGACCTCGACGCGCTGCGCGAGGCGAAGACCGCGCACATGGGCGACCGCTCGCCCCTGGCGCTCGCCAACCGCGAGATCGGCGCCCTGCCGCCGCAGGCCAAGGCCGAGGCGGGCAAGCGCGTGGGCCAGGCCCGCGGCGCCGTGAACAAGGCCTTCGGGGCCCGCACGGTGGAGCTCGAGGCCGAGCGTGACGAGCGCGTGCTGGTCGAGGAGGCCGTGGACGTCACGCTGCCCCACGACCGCGTCCCCGCCGGTGCCCGCCACCCCCTGACCACGCTGATGGACCGCATCGCGGACATCTTCGTCGGGATGGGCTACGAGGTGGCCGAGGGTCCCGAGGTCGAGGCGGAGTGGTTCAACTTCGACGCCCTCAACTTCACGCCCGACCACCCGGCGCGCCAGATGCAGGACACCTTCTTCGTCCAGGGCCCCAAGGGGACCGAAGGCGACGAGTCCGGTGTCGTGCTGCGCACCCACACCTCCCCGGTGCAGGCCCGTTCGCTGCTGGAGCGCACCCCGCCCGTGTACATCGTCTGCCCGGGCCGGGTCTACCGGACCGACGAGCTGGACGCCACGCACACCCCGGTGTTCCACCAGGTCGAGCTGCTCGCCGTGGACAAGGGCCTGACCATGGCCGACCTCAAGGGCACCATGGACCACATGGTGCAGGAGCTGTTCGGCGAGGGCACCACCACCCGGCTGCGCCCCCACTTCTTCCCGTTCACCGAGCCGTCCGCCGAGATGGACATGCAGTGCTACGTGTGCCGTGGCGCCTCGGTGGGCAACCCCGACCGGCCCTGCCGCACCTGCTCCAGCGAAGGCTGGATCGAGCTCGGCGGCTGCGGCATGGTCAACCCCAAGGTGCTCATTGCCTGCGGCGTGGACCCCGAGGTCTACAGCGGGTTCGCCTTCGGGTTCGGCATCGAGCGGATGCTGATGTTCCGCCACAACGTTGAAGACATGCGAGACATGGTCGAGGGTGACGTGCGCTTCACCCGGCCCTTCGGGATGGAGATCTGATGCGGGTCCCGCTTTCCTGGCTGCGGGAGTACGTCGACCTCCCCGCCGGCACCACCGGCCGCGATGTGGCCCACCACCTCGTCGACGCCGGCCTCGAGGTCGAGACCGTCGAGCAGCTCGGCGCCGGGCTCAAGGGCCCGCTGGTCGTCGGCCAGGTGCTCACGATCGAGGAGCTCGAGGGCTTCCGCAAGCCGATCCGCTTCTGCACCGTCGACGTCGGCTCTGCCAACGGCACCGGTGAGCCCCAGGAGATCGTCTGCGGCGCCCGCAACTTCGCCGTCGGTGACAAGGTCGTCGTGGTCCTGCCCGGCGCCGTCCTGCCCGGCGACTTCGCGATCGCCTCGCGCAAGACGTACGGCAAGACCTCGCACGGCATGATCTGCTCCGGCGAGGAGCTCGGCATGGGCGACGACGGCACGCACGGCATCATCGTGCTGCCGCCGGAGCACGAGGTCGGCACCGACGCGATCGAGCTGCTCCAGCTCGTCGACGAGGTCCTCGACATCGACGTCACCCCGGACCGCGGCTACTGCATGTCGCTGCGCGGCATCGCCCGCGAGGTCGCCACCGCCTACGGCCTGCCGCTGCGCGACCCCGCGCTGCTCGACGTACCGGCGCCCAACTCCTACGGCTACCCCGTCAAGGTCGAGGACCCGGCCGGCTGCGACCGCTTCACCGCGCGCACCGTCACCGGCCTGGACCCCGAGGCGCGCTCCCCGATCTGGCTCACCCGCCGCCTCCAGAAGGCCGGCATGCGCCCGATCTCGCTCGCTGTGGACATCACCAACTACGTGATGCTGGAGCTCGGCCAGCCGCTGCACGCCTACGACCGCACCCGGATCGACGGTGCGATCGGCGTGCGCCGGGCCGAGCAGGGCGAGACCTTCACCACCCTCGACGGGGTCAAGCGCACCCTCGACGCCGAGGACCTGGTGATCACCGACAACAGCGGGCCGATCGGCCTCGCCGGTGTCATGGGCGGCGCCAACACCGAGATCGCCGACTCCGTCACCGACCCGGAGACGGGCGTCGTCACCGGCACCACGGATGTGGTCGTCGAGGCCGCGCACTTCGACTCCGTGTCGATCTCGCGCACCGCCCGCCGGCTGAAGCTGTCCTCCGAGGCCTCCAAGCGCTTCGAGCGCGGTGTCGACCCGAAGGCCGCCGCCGCGGCGGCGCAGCGGACCGTCGACCTGCTGGTGCTGCTCGCGGGCGGCACCGCCGAGGCCGGGGTCACCGAGGTGGCCGCCCCGGTCGCCCCGCGCACCGTCGCCATGCGCGCGGACCACCCGGACCGGGTGGCCGGCATGGACTACGGCCGGGAGACCGTCGTCCGCCGCCTCCAGGAGATCGGCTGCGACGTCCACGGCCAGGACGAGCTCGTCGTCACCGTCCCCACCTGGCGGCCCGACCTCGCCGAGCCCAACGACCTCGCCGAGGAGATCATTCGGCTGGAGGGCTACGGCAACCTGCCCTCCACCCTCCCGCAGGTGCCCTCCGGCCGCGGGCTGACCCCGCGCCAGGTGCTGCACCGCCGGGTCGGCCGCGCGCTGGCCGGCGCCGGCTACGTCGAGGCGCTCAGCTACCCCTTCATCGGCGAGCAGGTCTTCGACCAGCTCCAGCTGCCCGCGCACGACGCCGCCCGCCAGGTCGTCAAGCTGGTCAACCCGCTCTCCGACGAGGAGCCGGCGCTGCGCACCACGCTGCTGCCGGGCCTGCTGGGCGCACTGCGCCGGAACGACAGCCGGGGCAGCCACGACCTCGCGCTGTTCGAGACCGGCTCGGTCTTCCGGGCGGGTGCCGAGGCCGGGGTCGCGGTGCGGCTGCCGGTGGACCGGCGTCCCACCGACGAGGAGATCGCCACCCTGGACGCCGCGCTGCCCGCGCAGCCGCGGTACGCCGCGGTGGTGCTGGCCGGTGCCCGCGAGCAGGCCGGCTGGTGGGGCAAGGGCCGCCCCGCCGACTGGGCGGACGCGGTGGAGGCCGCCCGCTCGCTGGCCCGCGAGGCCAATGCCGAGCTGGTCGTCCGGCAGGGCCAGTACGGCCCCTGGCACCCGGGCCGCTGCGCCGAGTTGATCGTCACCCTGAACGGGGTGGAGACCGTCATCGGCCACGCCGGTGAACTGCACCCGCGCGTGGTCAAGGCCATGGGCCTGCCGGCCCGGACCAGCGCCATGGAAATCGACCTCGACCGCCTCCACGCGGCCGGCGGCGAGGCCGTGACGGCGCCGCGGATCTCCTCCTTCCCGGTGGCCACCCAGGACGTCGCCCTGATCGTGGACGCGTCGGTCCCGGCCACCACGGTGGAGGCGGCGCTCCGCAAGGGCGCGGGTGAACTCCTCGAATCGCTGCGGCTGTTCGACGTGTTCACCGGCGAGCAGGTCGGCGCCGGCAAGAAGTCCCTGGCGTACGCGCTGCGCTTCCGCGCGGCCGACCGCACGCTGACCGCCGAGGAGTCCACGGCGGCCCGCGACGCGGCGGTGGCGCTGGCCGCCGAGCGTACGGGCGCGGTGCTGCGCGGCGCGTAGGTAGCGGCCGTAGTTCGCCTTTTGCCTGGTGAGGGCCGCATTCGGGACACCGAATGCGGCCCTCACTCATTTGGGTGAGATGGCCGGTGACCCGTGTCCAGGGCACCGGGTGATCGACACAATCGATCCGGCCGAGGGGAGGCCGGACGGAGATGACGAGGCACGGGGAGATGCCCCGGGTGCGCCGGGTGTGTGTCCTTGCCTGGACGGGCGCCGCGGTGTCCTGGGAGCTGACCTCCCCGGGGGCGCTGGGGCCTAGGGGGTGTCCGGCGGATCATGGCCGGGCCCGGCCCTCCCCCAGACTCCGTCCGGGGGGACCCCCAGGCACCGCGGCTTGCCGCGTTGTCGTCGGTCGCCGACGTCCCCCAGCTACCGCTGGGAGGTGCCCCCACCGCGTGGGCTCCCTCCTCCGCCTTGCAATCCACGGCGCCAGACGACCCGGGCTATCCGGCCCTGATCCGCCGGACACCCCCTAGCCTGGCCAGCTGCGCCGCGTTCCTGCTGCCGGCCACCGTGTGCGCGCTGCACATCCGGCAGCGGCTGCTGGACCCGCTGCGCGGAGCCTTCCCCCACCCCGCCCCTCCCCGAAACCGGGGCTCCGCCCCGGACCCCGCCGGGTGCCCGGGCTCCGCCCGGCACCCCGAAGCGGGGGCGACGCCCCCGCACCCCGTACGGG